>CAYNYN010000110.1:0-8952 GCA_964401445.1 uncultured Saprospiraceae bacterium
TGTTGAGACGCCGCTGCCGCGGCGATGTTGAGGCTAAAAAATACGTACGTTGCGTAGCAGCGCTGCGCGAGGCAAACCCTCAACGCTTAACCATATTTCACATAGGACCCAATCCTGAAAACAAAACGCCCGCAGGGCGGCATTTGCCGAAAGGCAGGAGATGCCGGCCCTGTGGGCGTCTTCGTTTTTGCGGAAGCAGAAGTGCTACCGCTCCAGATAGTGGCGCAGCACGCGCAGTTGCCAGCGGGCCACGTCGGGGTGGCGGGGCGAGGCGTTGAGCAGGGTCAGGCCATAGCCAAAGCGCGTCAGCTTGCAGTCGCGCACCAGGCTGCCGCCCCGCGAGGTGTACACCATCTGGAAGTGGCGGTGCACCGGCAGGCCGCCCTGCTCGCAGGCCGTCATGGCGCGCCGCATGGCTTCCACCACCTCCGACGGGGTGAAGCCGCTGTCGAGCAGGTCGCTGGCCAGGTAGGGCATGTGCGCGCTGTACCACAGGTCTTCGAAGGTCTGCAGCACGTCCGCCATCTCTTCTTCGAGGCGGAAGGGTATGAGCGATCGGTTCATGATTTGCTGTTTTTGCTGAATGTGTAAATGGGTTGAGGGTTGAGCGTTGAGCGTGGAGCGTTTTTCAAAAAAAGAGGAATCGAGGATTCGAGAACCGAGGAGCCGATTTGCCCGGTTTCACCGATTCAACCGATTTCACCAGACGATGTGGTCTCTCCTCACTCCTCTCTCCCTCTCTCTGTCTCTCCTTCTCTCTTTCTCAAGGGTTGAGGGTTGAGGGTGTAGCGTTGAGAGTTGCCTCGCGCTACGGCGCAACGGCACGCCACGCTCCTCTCCTCTCTCTTCACTCCTCACTCCTCACTTCCGCTCGTCACTCCACCTCTATCCAGTACTGCTTGCGCCAGCGCTCGTAGTTCTTCTTGAGTCGGCGCACCTGGAAGGCCACGCCGATGAGCAGCAGGCCGTTGAGCAACAGGAAGGCTGCGATGAGGTAGGCCAGCAGCTCGGGGAAGATGAAGATGAGCACGGCCATCAGCACGAAGTTGATGCCGATGAGCAGGTACATCCACCAGGGCGAAAAGAGGTGGTCGGTGAGGTTGTCGTAGAATTCTATGCTTCGGAACATGGCGTTTTCGTTTTGGGTGATACAAAAAAGGCCGCCCCGTGCTGAGGCGGCCTGCTTGCGTTACTGTTGTACACTTTCGGTTTCGGCTTCGGCCGCCACTTCCTCGCCCGGACGCGGGGCGCGGAAGACGACCTTGCCGTCGAAGACGTCGAGCACGACGTGCCCTTTGGGCTGTACTTCGCCACGCAGGATGGCTTTCGACAGCTCGTTGAGCACCTTGCGCTGGATGAGCCGCTTGAGCGGTCGCGCACCAAATTCGGGATGGTACCCTTCGGTGGCGAGCCAGTCCACCGCGGCCTCCGTCCAGCTGAAGTGGATATCCTGCTTGGCCAGCGTCTGTGCCACGCCTTTGAGTTGCAGCGTAGCGATCTGGCGGATGTCCTCCTGCGTCAGCGGACGGAACATGATGATCTCGTCGATGCGGTTGAGGAATTCGGGCCGCAGGCTGCGCTTGAGCAGCTCGAACACCTCGTCGCGCGTGCGCTCGTATACCTCTTCGAGCTGGTCCTTGCGGGCCTTTTCGAAGCGCTCGCGGATGATGTCGCTGCCGAGGTTCGAGGTCATGATGATGATGGTGTTGCGGAAGTTGGCCACACGACCCTTGTTGTCGGTCAGTCGGCCGTCTTCCAGCACCTGCAGCAGGATGTTGAACACATCCGGATGCGCTTTCTCGATCTCGTCGAGCAGGATGACGCTGTAGGGCTTGCGGCGCACGGCCTCGGTCAGCTGGCCGCCCTCGTCGTAGCCCACGTAGCCCGGAGGCGCACCGATGAGGCGCGACACGCTGTGCCGCTCCTGATATTCGCTCATGTCGATGCGCGTCATCATGCTCTCGTCGTCGAACAGGTACTCGGCCAGGGCCTTGGCCAGCTCGGTCTTACCCACACCGGTGGTACCGAGGAAGAGGAACGAGCCGATGGGTCGTTTCTCGTTGGCCAGGCCGGTGCGTGCGCGACGGATGGCGTCGGCCACGGCCTGTACGGCCTCGTCCTGACCCACGACGCGCTTGTGCAGCTCCTCTTCGAGGTGCAGCAGCTTCTCGCGCTCGCTCTGCATCATCTTGCTGACGGGGATGCCCGTCCACTTGCTCACGATCTCGGCCACGTCTTCGGCATCCACCTCGTCCTTGACGAGCAGCTTGCCCTCTTTCTTCATCTCCTCGAGGCGGGCCGTCAGCTCCTCGATGCGCTTCTGCACCTCGGGCATCTTGCCGTAGCGGATCTCGGCAGCGCGGTTGAAGTCGCCCTCGCGCTCGGCCTGCTGGCTTTCGAGCTTGAGCTGCTCGAGCTCCTCCTTGGCCTTCTGCAGGCCCAGCACCACTTCGCGCTCGGCCTCCCACTGCGCGCGCAGCTGGCTGCGGCGCTCTTCGAGGTTGGCCAGCTCTTCGTTGATCTTCTTGAGCTTGGCGTCGTCGCCTTCGCGCTGCAGCGCCGCCTTCTCGATCTCGAGCTGACGGATGCGGCGTTCCACTTCGTCCAGCTCTTCGGGCATCGAGTTCATCTCGAGGCGCAGTTTGGCGGCAGCCTCGTCGATCAGGTCGATGGCCTTGTCGGGCAGATGCCGGTCGGTGATGTAGCGGTGCGACAGCTGCACGGCAGCCACGATGGCCTCGTCCTTGATGCGCACCTTGTGATAGGTCTCGTAGCGCTCCTTGAGGCCGCGCAGGATCGAGATGGCATCCTCGGGCGACGGCTCATCGACCAGCACCATCTGGAAGCGGCGCTCCAGCGCCTTGTCGTTCTCGAAATACTTCTGGTACTCGGCCAGCGTGGTGGCGCCGATGGCGCGCAGCTCACCGCGTGCCAGGGCCGGCTTCAGGATGTTGGCGGCGTCCATGGCGCCCTGCGTGCGGCCGGCGCCCACCAGCGTGTGGATCTCGTCGATGAACAGGATGATGCGGCCTTCCGACGAGGTCACCTCGTTGACCACGGCCTTGAGGCGCTCCTCGAACTCGCCCTGATACTTGGCGCCGGCGATCAGCGAGCCCATGTCGAGGGCCCAGATCTCCTTCTCGCGCAGGTCTTCGGGCACGTCGCCGTTGACGATGCGGTGGGCCAGCCCTTCCACGATGGCCGTCTTACCCACACCCGGCTCACCCACCAGGATGGGGTTGTTCTTGGTGCGGCGTGCCAGGATGTGCAGCACGCGCCGGATCTCTTCCTCACGCCCGATCACGGGGTCGAGCTTGCCGGTGCGGGCGCGCTCGTTGAGGTTGGTGGCGTACTTGCTCAGCGCGTCGTAGGTGTTCTCGGCGCTGGCCGAAGTCACGCGGCCCCCCTTGCGCAGCTCCTGCACGGCGGCCTTCAGCTCCTTCTCGGTCAGGCCGCTATCCTTGAGCATCTGCGCCACGGGGTCGCTCACGCTGATCATGGCCAGCAGCAGGTGCTCCAGGGCCACGTATTCGTCCTTGAACTCGCGCGCCAGGGCGTTGGCTTTTTGCAGCACCTCGTTGGCCGGGCGCGACAGGTACTTGCCGGCCTCGCCGCCGCTGGCTTTGGGATAACCCTGGATGATGCGGTCAAGCGCCTGCTTGACCATGTTCAGGTTGGCGCCCAGCTTGCGGAACACGAACGGCACCACCGTCTCGTCCACTTCGAGCAGGGCCTTGAGCAGGTGCCCCACCTCGATGTTGGGGTTGCCTTCCGCCATCGCAATCTGCTGGGCCCGCTGGACCACTTCCTGCGATTTTATGGTGAAGTTGTTCAGATTCATATCTCTTCGTTTTTTGGTTTACAGAATCATTTCTTTCTGCCTTTCGGCAAATGGAACCCGGACGTGGCCTCAGCCCTTGTCCGTCTCCACTTCTTTTGCGGGAACGATCAGTTCCCAGTTGACCATCATGCCAAAGAGCGGGGGCAGGTAATTGCCCACGATCATCAGCAGCGTCAGCACGACGATCCACAGCAGGCTGTCGAGTATCATGGCTATCGGTTTTTGTGGTTCACGAATCGGCGCCCTGCGGCAGCATTCATATCGTTCAGGCGTAAGCGCCTTTTTTCCTCGTCTCGTACTTTTCTTTCAGCTCGCGGAAGAGGGCTTCCTCTTCGGGCGTCAGGTCGGTCGGCATGTCCACGTGGATGCGCACCAGCAGGTCGCCGTATTGGCCCGGCTGATCCTTTTTGGGCATGCCCTTGCCGCGCACGCGCAGCATCTTGCCCGAGGTGGTGCCTTTCGGGATCGTCACCTTGACGGGCCCGCTCATCGTGGGCACCTCCACCTTGCCGCCCAGCACGGCGGTGAACAGGTCGATGTGTTTGTCCACGATGAGGTTGTCACCCTCGCGCTGGTACAGCGGGTGCGGCTGCACGCGCAGGATCAGGTAGAGGTCGCCTGCGGGGCCGCCGCCGGCACCCGGGCGTCCCTTGCCCTTGATGCGCAGCTTCTGGCCGTCGTAGGCACCCGGCTTGATCTTGATGCGCAGCTTCTGGCCGTCGAGCTCGAAGGTGCGCGTGCTGCCGTGGTATGCCTCCTCGAGCGTGATGGGCAGCTCGGCCTGCACGTCCTGGCCGCGGCGTGCGCGGGCCTGCCTGCCGGCGCCCCGCTGTCGGCCCATGAAGGCCTCGAACGGGTCGGCGCCGCCGCGTGCGCCCCGACCGAAGAACATCTCGAAGAAGTCGGAGAATCCGCTGCCGCCACCCCCGCCGAAGAACTCGGACGGGTCACCCTCGAACACGAAGGTGTAGCCGCCCTGGCCACCCGGGCCGCTCTGGCCGGCGTACTGCGACCAGTCGAAGCCGCCCTGTTCGAAGGCTTCCCAGTTGGCGCCCAGCGTGTCGTATTTCTTGCGTTTTTCGGGGTCGCTCAACACCTGGAACGCCTCGTTGATCTCCTTGAACTTCTCTTCGGCTTCCTTGTCGCCCGGGTTCTTGTCGGGGTGGTACTTGGCAGCCAGCTTCCGATAGGCTTTCTTGATCTCCTTGTCGGAAGCGTTTTTATCCACACCCAGTATGGCGTAATAATCTTTGTACTTCATAGTCTCTTTCAGTCTTCAGCGACGGGTTCATACTTCATTTTGTCGAGGTGCTCGGCCAGCTCGGGCGAAGCGTAGGGGCCGAAAGCGTCCGACACCCATCCGCGCGCGCCGTCGTCGGCCTCGAGCACGTACAGCACCGACAGGTCGTCGGGATCGGTATAGCCCTCGAAGCGGTACACCTCGCGTATGGTCAGTTGCTCGGGCCGGTACACTTTGCCGCTGACCAGGTCTTTGAGGCCCTCGGCCACCGGCACGAGCTCGTGCGTGTAGCCGAGTTTCTCCACGAATTCGATGGCTTCGGCAAGCGTGGACACGTCGGGTATCAGTTTCATGGTGTGTTTCATGGCTGTTTCGGTTTTTGCTTCAAAAGATCCACGCCCACCCGGCACGCCTGCTTCAGGCCACCTCGATCTTGCGGCTGCGCGGCCGTTCGGGTTGGGCTACCGGCAGGTGGATATGCAATATACCGTTTTCGTAGCTTGCCTGCACGTTGTTGAGATCCAACCCTTCCGGCAGGGCAAACGACCGCTCGAAAGCGTCGGTGGCGAACTCGCGCCGCAGCCACTGGCCGCTCTTTTGCTCACCGCCATTGGCAGGCTTGCCGCTGATGGTCAGCACGTTGCCGTCGAGCGTCAGCTCGAATCGATCCTTGTCGTAGCCCGGAGCAGCCAGCTCGATGTGCAGCCCCTGCTCGTCGAGCAGGATGTTGACGGGCGGCAGCGCGTAGCGCTGCGTGGCGCGGCTTTGCATCAGCCGGCGTTCCATATCGGGGGTGTACCACTGTCTCATCATCTTTCCCTGTTTTTTGGTGATTCATCCAATTTTCGGGGCACGAACTCACCGGGCTTGCCGGGGTATCCGGCATGGCCATTCCAACGCGTTCGGTATCGTTGTACTGGAAATTTTCTTGCCCTGAGCGAGGTGCCCTTGTCGCTTTGCCCCTCCCTTTTCAATCCATGTGCCAGCGCCCCGCGCCGGACTTTTTAGCCGAAAAGGGGAGCGCTTGCCTGACATTGCGTCGGTCAGGCAAGGCTCTGGCAGCCAATATGTCACAAGGTGCTTCCGGCCGTGCGTGGACTCATCGCAGCAGCACCAGGTCGCCCGAATAGACCAGCTCGACGCCGTCGATGAAGCGCACGCGCGCCATCCAGGCGAACACGGCGGGCTGCATGGCTTGCCCACGGAAGGTGCCGTCCCAGCCGAGCGTGGGGTCGTTGGGCTGGATGTTGGTGGCCTCGAAGACCAGCTCGCCCCAGCGGTCGAAGACTTTCAGCTCGGCGATGACGTCCACGGCGGGCCCGGCGAAGGCGGTCCAGCGGTCGTTGAAGCCGTCGCCGTTGGGCGAGAAGGCATTGGGGAAGTAGATGGGCCGGTCGGGGCGGATGAAGACGGTCACCTCATCGGCGGCCGGGCAACCGTTTTCGTCGAGCACGCTGACGGTGTAGGTGGTCGTGCGCACGGGCATGGCTTCGGGCACGGGGCAGTCGGTGCAGGAGAGCCCGTCGGGGGGCGTCCACGAGTAGGTGACCTGGGTGCCGGGCGGCACCACCACGGCCGACAGCAGGGTGCCGAAGCCGAGCTGCAGGGTGGTGTCGGGGCCGGCATCGACGATGAGGGGCGGCGGCTCGCTGAGCGAGGCCATCACTTCGGCCGTGCAGCCGCGGCTGTCGCGCACCACCACGGTGTAGTCGCCGGCGCGCAGGCCCGTCAGGGCGGTGTCGGCCTGGAAGGTGAGGCCGTCGGCGCTGTATTCGTATGGGGGCGTGCCGCCCTCGGCCTGCACCACGATGCGGCCGCTGGCATCGCCAAAGCACAGCACGTCTTCGGTGCGGATGAGGAAGAGGTCGAGCGGGGGCGGCTCTTCGACGGTGGCCGTGGCCGTGCGCGCGCAGCCATTGGCGTCGGTGATGGTGACGGTATAGTCGCCTTGCGGCAAATTGAACACGTGGTCGGTATTGGCGCCGGTGCTCCAGGTGTAGGTGTAGCTACCCGCTCCGCCGTTTGCGGAAGCGAACACCTCGCCGTCCTGCTCGCCGAAGCAACTGATGTCGATGGCCTCGGCCGCCACCTCGAGCACGGGGAAGTCCACGATCTCGATGTCGAAGATGCCTTCACAGCCGGCGCCGTCGACTACGGTGATGCTGTAGTTGCCCGCCGCCAGGCCCGTGAAGATGCTGTCGGGCTGGGGGCCGTTGCCGATGTCGTAGCTGACGGGCGGGTTGGCCACCTCGAGCGAGATGATGATCTGGCCGTCGCTGTCGCCGTTGCAGGTGGGCGGCACCACGGGCTCGACCTGGGCGCTGAGGGCCAGCCCTTCGGGCACGTCGACCTGCTGGCTGAAGGCGCAGCCGTTGGCGTCCTGCACGACCAGGTCGTAGGTGCCCCATGCCAGCCCGGTGAAGGTGCTGTCGGCACCGAAGGTGGCGCCGCCATCGAAGCTGAAGGCGAAGGGCGGCGTGCCGTTGGTGGCGTGTACCACCACGCTGCCCGTCTGGGCCTGCGCGCCGCAGTAGTCGGGGTGGATGTCGAGGCTCACCTCGACGGGCTCCACCACCTCGACGTACTGGATGGCCGTCACCTCGCAGCCTGCCGCGTCGAGGATGGTGAGCGAGATGGCCTTGATGCCGGGCGTGCCATAGCTGATCTGGTGGGGCCCCGGGCCGCTGGCGGTGGCGGGGCTGGCGTCGATACCGAAGTTCCACGTCCACTGCTGGATGCCGGCCAGGGGCGTGGAGATGTCCTGCACGGTGAGTGTCTCGTCGAGGCAGAGCGAGGGCTTGTCCATCTCGAAGGCGGCCTGCGGGCCGAGGAAGGTGCCCGTGCCGCCGAACTCGATGGAGAAGCCGTTGCCCGTGTTGCTGAAGTTGATGATGGCCACGGCGTAGCTCTTGCCCGCTTCCATGTCGAGGGCGGCCACGAAGTTGTCGTCGCCGCTGGCGCAGCCGGGGAACTCCTGGATGTCGGTCGAAGATTCGCTCAGGCCGGTGGGGCCGGTGCAGGGCTGCCAGGTGGGGAAGGGCGCGCCCACGTTTTCGCCCGACGACATGCAGCGCAGCTCGACCTTGTCGGAGCAGTCGTCGAGGCCGTTGGGCAGCTCGAAGACGATGAAGTCGATGTCGTCGCTGGGGTTGGTGGGCGTGATGGTGAAGCTGAGCGTGCCGGGCTGGTCGCACGTCCACTTGTACCATGCCGAGCTGAACTCCTGCTGGATGCACGAGCCGTCGGTCAGCTCGTTGGGGTCGTTGCCGGCGCCCACCACGCTCTGCACGGTGAAGGCGTCCTTGTTGCACAGCACCACGCCCGTGGGGCAGTCGGACGAGGGGTCGGGCACCGAGTTGAAGTTGTTGATGCAGAGCTGGAAGGTGCCCTCGTTGCCGTTGCGGGCATCGACGCGGATGTAGTAGGTCTGGCCGATGGTCAGGCCGCTGAGGAAGGTCTCCACGATGTTGTATCCGAAGCCGTCGGAGGCGCACTGCAGCTCGGTGAAGCCGCCCGAGCAGCTGCCGCTGTAGATGGCGAACTGGGGCTGTTGCAGGGTGCCGCCCGAGCCGCCGGCGCCGCCGTTGGCGCCCACGACGGTGACGTGCACGTCGGTGGCCTGCGCCACGAAGCGGAACCACACGTCGTGCGTCTGGTCGGGCCAGCAGCTCGGCAGTGCGAGGCCGCCGTCGAGGGTGGCGTTGCTGAGGGTGTAGGCGCCCGGCGGCGAGCACCAGTTGTCGAGCTGGGTCAGCTCGATGGCATCGCTACAGGCATCGTTGGCGGGCTGGGCCCAGGCGATATTTGCCGAAAGGCAGAAGAGCAAAACCGGAATCAGGTGGTAGCAGTGCCGCATGTGTTCGTGTTTGAA
>CAYNYN010000110.1:9052-10245 GCA_964401445.1 uncultured Saprospiraceae bacterium
AACGCCCCGAGTCGTGCAAATGTACCACTCGGGCAGGGCTTTGGGGCTTTTTGACGGCCACGCGTCAAAGGGGCGAAAGAACCGGGCAGGCCGTTTATAGCTCAGGCGATTCATGTTGAATACCTTCCAGGGCTGTCAGCCTTGGTCGGGTTTCTCGGTTTCTGCTTCAAAGCCGCAGGTTGCAGGCGCAGAAAACCCTGCTTGGCGGCAATTTTTTTCTTACACAGAAATTCACAAAGGGCCACCGAGACCGGGGAACTCGGTACTACCTCGCGCAAAGGCGCACTGCCTGCCCCGAGAATCGGGGCCGCCACGCTCTTCACTCCTCTCTCCTCACTCACTCTGCCTTACTGTCCTCAAATCCTCCAGACGCGCTATTCATCTTCACTCGCCGGCGCTATAGCTGGAGCGGGGCCGTACCTTTGCCCCCGGCCGGGCACCACGAAAGACGCCCTGCCGTCATGAAATCGTTTGCATGCTCATGAAAAAACATCTTCCCAACTTCATCACGCTCGTCAATCTGCTGTGCGGGGCGCTGGCCCTGGTCAGCCTCTTCGAAGGGCAATACATGCAGGTCTTCTGGCTGCTGCTGGCCAGCGGCCTGGCCGACTTTCTGGACGGGCTGGTGGCGCGCGCGCTGGGCGTGCATTCGCCGCTGGGTCGCGAACTCGACTCGCTGGCCGACGTGGTGTCGTTCGGGCTGGTGCCGGGCGCCATCCTGTACGTGCTGCTGCTTTACGGCTATCATCCGTCCAGCGTGCCGCCCGAGGGGCTCTACTGGCCTGCCGCGCCTGCTTTCGTCTTTACCCTGGCGGCGGCCTGGCGCCTGGGCAAGTTCAACCTCGACACGCGCCAGACCGAGCACTTCCTGGGGCTGAGCACGCCTGCCGCCACGGTGTTCGTGGTGGGGCTGCTGTTGCTGTTCGAGCGCGACACCTGGGGCATGGCCAGCCTGGTGGTGGTGCCCGCCTTCGTGTGGACGGTGGTGCTCGTGCTGAGCCTGCTGATGGTGTCGGAGGTGCCCATGTTCAGCTTCAAGTTCAAACGACTGGGCTGGAGGGGCAACGAGTTTCGGATTATCTTTGCCGCCATTGCACTGAGCCTGCTGTGGTGGCTGCGCGAAATGGCCGTATCGCTGGTGGTGGTGCTCTATGTTTTGTTTTCGCTTGCGCAAAATGCCACCCGTTCTGTGA
>CAYNYN010000111.1:0-2315 GCA_964401445.1 uncultured Saprospiraceae bacterium
GTCACGCTGTCACGCTCAAACTTCGACAATCCTCTACCCATGATTCGTCTGCTGTTTTTCTGCGCGCTGGCGCTGCTCCTCCTCACAGGGCTGCTGTGGTGGCTGCCGCCCCTGTCCGATGCCACGGGCGGCACGCACCCCGACTACGCCACGCTGCTGCACAGCCGCACCGATCTGCCGCATCAGACGTGGTGGTGGCTCGGCGGTCTGGCCTGGGGCACCTTCATCATCGGCACCCTTGCGGCGACCTTGCTGCTGGCCACGCGACCCGGCGGGCGCACCACGCCCTTCACGCGCCTCACGGGGCTGGCCATGCTCCTGTATTGGCTGTGCTTCCTGGCCATGATGGTGGCCTGGCGCGCCGGCTGGCAGGCGCACGTGCTGGGCTTCCCCCTGCCCACGGCGCTGATGCTGTACGGCCTGTGGGGCATCCCGCTGCTCATCACCTGGGCGCATTACCGCTACTACGACCGCTGGGTGCTCCGCCCGGATCAGCTCGAGCGCTTTCGCGAAATGGCACGGGTGAGGAGAGACGGAGAGACAGAGTGACAGAGTGAGGGAGTGAGGAGAGAGGAGTGAGGAGTGAAAAAACGTTGTGCATCGTCACGCTGTCACGCGTCACGTCGTTACGCGTCCCGTCGTCCTTTGCCGGCATCTTCCAGCCATTATCTTTGCTGCCCACAATTTTTTCCGAACGTTGCGTTTGAATTGCCCACTCAAAACCAGATCTAATAGCTCATGGCCATTTTCATTTTCCTCGTCCTGTCGTACGTGTTGTTGAGCATTGCGCTGTATTTCGTTTTTGCGAAAGCAGGAGAAAAAGGGTGGAAAGGGCTGGTGCCCGGCCTCAACTTCGTGGTGTGGGCGCGCCTCATCGGCCGCAAGCCCGAGTATGCGCTGCTGTTGCTGGTGCCCATCGTCAACATCTTCATCTATGCCGGCATGGCCATCGACATGGTGCGCTCTTTCGGCAAATACGGCTTCTGGCAGGCGGCCCTGGCCGTCGTCTATGCGCCGGGCTACTTCCTCTACCTGGGGCTCAAGCCCGAGGAGAAGTACCTGGGGCCGGCCCTCGAGGCCGAGCGCGCGTTCATGCGGCGCCTCAACGAGGCCCGCGAGAAGGGCGACAAGCGCACGCTGCGCAAGCTCATGCGCAACAACCCCTACCAGAAGAGCGCGCTGCGCGAGTGGGCCGAGGCCATCATCTTCGCCGTGTTTGCGGCGGCGTTCATCCGGATGTTCCTCATCGAGGCCTACACCATCCCCACCTCGTCGATGGAGCAGACGCTGCTGGTGGGCGACTTCCTGTTCGTCAGCAAGGTGAACTACGGCATCCGCACGCCGCAGACGGTGCTCATGGTGCCGCTGCTGCACAACCGCATCCCCGGCCTCGATCGCGAGTCGTACCTCGCCAAGCCCAACATCCCCTTCACGCGCCTGCCGGCCCTCGAAACCATCGACCACAACGAGATCGTCGTGTTCAACTACCCCGAGGGCGACAGCGTGTACGTCTTCCCGCAGCGCACCTGGTCCATCCACGACTACCGGCGGGGCGCCATCCCCGAGCCCTATGCCCAGGCCATCCGCAACGGGCGCGTGGAGCTGGTGGTGCGCCCCCTCGACAAGAAAGACCACTACATCAAGCGCTGCATCGGCCTGCCCGGCGATACGCTCGAGATCCGCGACCGACAGGTGTACATCAACGGCCAGCCGGCCAAGAACCCGAGCAAGATGCAGTTCCTCTACCGCATCTCGCCGCCCAACAGCATCAACCCCCGCAAGCTGGAAGAGTGGGGCGTCAACACGGTAGAGAGCAATCCCGCCGCCGGACTGTACTTCCTCACCAACGAGCAGGTGGAAAAGGTCAAGGCGCTCGATCCCAACATCAAGGTCGAGGTGTTCTCGCCCGACAACCCCAACCCCTACCACCTCTTCCCGCACGATCCGAAGCACTTCCCGGGCTGGACGGTGGACAACTACGGCCCCGTGTGGATTCCGAAAAAAGGCGCCACCGTCAGGCTGACGCCCGAAAACATCGCCATGTTCCGCCGCGTCATCACGGCCTACGAGCACCACACGCTCGAAGAGCGCGACGGCAAGTTCTTCATCGACGGCAAGGAAACCGATACCTACACCTTCGCACAGGACTACTACTGGATGATGGGCGACAACCGCCACAACTCCGAAGACAGCCGCGTGTGGGGCTTCGTGCCTTTCGACCACGTGGTGGGCAAGCCGCTGTTCATCTGGTTCTCACTCAAGAACGGCAACCTGCGCGACGGCATCCGCTGGAACCGCATCTTCATGTCGGCCAA
>CAYNYN010000111.1:2415-5946 GCA_964401445.1 uncultured Saprospiraceae bacterium
TACTGCGCATCGGCACGGGCGCACTCGTAGGGCGTGCCCTGCTCGTACTGTTCCTGCTCGACGAGGTAGTACTGCATGCCCTGATCGCGCGCCACCTTCAGGATGGTGGCAAAGTCGATGCTGCCCGTGCCGAGGATGCAGGAGGCTTCGCGTTCGTCGGGCGGGGCGTCTTTCTTGCGGTCCTTGATGTGGCACAGGCGCCAGCGGCCCGGGTACTTGTTGAGCCACTCGACGGGGTCGGCGCCGGCGGTGACCACCCAGTAGATGTCCATCTCGAAATCGACCAGGCCGGGGTCGGTTTCCTGCATCATGACGTCTTGTGGCAGGGCGCCGTCGAGCGCCTTGAACGAGTAGTCGTGGTTGTGGTAGGCGAAGCGCAGGCCGTGCTGCTGGCAGATTTCGCCACAGCGGTTGAACGTCTCGGCGATGCGCCGGAAGTCGTCGATGCTTTTCTGGGGCCCCACCCAGGGCGCCACGAGGTATTTCATGCCCACCTCGGCCGCCTCGGCCACCTTCTGCTCGAAGTCCTGCACGAAGTTGCAATGGCTGGCCACGGGGGCCAGACCCAGCTCGTCGCACTGCTGCCTGAACTCGCTGGGGCTCATGCCCCACCACAGGCCCCGCGGCCCTTCGTAGTTTTCGATTTGGCTGTAGCCAAACGCAGCCACCTGGCGCAGCACCGCGCGCGGGTCTTTGCTCATCTCGTCGCGCAGCGTCCACAGCTGGATGCCGAAGGCTTCCAGGGTGCCGCGGGGCTCCTTGTCGTCGGGTGGTGCTTCCTGTTTTTCTTCGGATGCGGGGGCGTCGTTCTGGCACCCCACCCAGGAAAACGCGGCGAGCGCGCCGGCCGCCAGCAGGCCGGACTGGTAGAGGAATTTGCGTCGGTTCATGAAGTCGCTTTTTTTTGCTTGACAGGAAATGTGCCTCGTGCGACTTGTCGGTGAGTGCTTGCAAGAAAAGAAATTTCGGGCAAGACTCCACACCAAAAAAGGCAGCGACCTTGCGGTCACTGCCCAAAAAACAACTTCTATTGAGATAAAGGCTTTCCGGTAAGGAGTCAGTGGCTGATCACTTTGCCGTCGCGCACCAGGGGGCGCACGCCGTGCACGAGCCGATACTGCCGGCCACTGTCTTCGAGGAAGAGTTGCAGCTCGTAGTTGCGCCCTTCCTTGACCATGTCGTTGCGGAAGGTGAGCTCCACGGGGTTGTTGCTAAAGGTGAAGCGGATGCCCGTGGTGTTGTTCGGGCTGTCGGGGAACGAGGGGTTCACCTCGAGGTAGGGCATCGGCTTGCCCGTGTCGGCGTCCACGATCTGCAGCACGAAGGTCTGGCCGAACAGCAGTTCGGGCTGGGGATGCCCCAGCGAGAACCGCACTTTCGTAAAGCGCCAGCTGTCGGTCCCGGGGCGGATCTGGCTGAGGGCGCCCCCCTCGGCTTTCTTGCTCAGCCGCACCTCGTCCCACTGTACGGCGGTGCGCAGCACCACCTGGCGGATGCGCTCCAGTCGGGCCGCTTCTTCCTTTTTCTCCTCGCTTTGTGCCGCCTGGGCCTGTTCGGCCTGTTCGGTTTCGTGGCGCTGCCGTTGCAGCATGGCCAGGCTGTCGAGCAGTTGCCGCTTTTCGATTTCCATCTGCTCGATGCGTGCCTGGTACTGGTCGCGTGCCCGGCTCAGCTCGCTGATTTCGGCCTCGAGCGCAGCGATTTTCGATTGCATCAGATCGAGCGATTGCTGCAGGCGTCGCATCTGGCTGCGCGTGCGATCCAGCTGGCGGGCCAGGTCGGCTTTCTGGTGTTCGAGCAGCGCAATGCTGTCTTCCAGCAAGCGGATTTCGCGTTGCAGTTCTTTGTTCAGCAGGCGTTCACCTCGTAGCTCGCCACTCAATCGCTGCACCACGTTTTGCTGATAGCTGATGTATTTGTGCTGCTTGACCAACCTGTCGCTCAGCAGCCCCACGGTGCCCGTCAGCAGCACGGTAGTAAAGGTGGTGATGAGTAAAAGTTGTTGTCTTCTCATAGCAGGTCTGGTTTTTGGTATCTGGTCTGCTGCAGTATCGGATCGACCGATCGGGTGATGTGCCGGTCAGCAAAAGGATATTGGCAAGCCCGCTCGTACGTATTATGATTTTTCAAACATTGTTCCAAAAAGCCATGTGAGGGCCGTTTGGCGGGCAGTGAGCGAGATTTTTTTGATGCAAACTGCTGATCTACAGTTATTTTGAGAATTTCAAAAAATATTTTCCATTGAAATGCAGGGCTTTGGCTACTGCCGGGGAAGGTCGTTTTTCGTCCCGGGCTCGGCTACGACGAATCGTCGAATGCAGGAACGAGCGTGCGGCTACGGGAAAATTGCCGGGATGAGATGTGGGATGGATTGGGGAATGGTGCCTACTTTAGCGGCCACGAATCGGGCCGGAAGCGCAGGAGGGCCGCGGCGGCACGTAGCGAAGCACGGGCTGACGGCCAACCTTGCCGAGCCAATGCGATACTCGGGTCAGTCCGGCATACTGTTGGGTCACACGAATCTGAACGACGAGACATTTACGTATGGAGCGAGGAGCGCATCAAACGACGCGGCACATCCTGATGGTACGTCCAGCCCGCTTTGGCTACAACCCCGAGACGGCCGCCAACAACGCCTTCCAGGTGTACGACGACAGCATGACCCCCGACGAGATTGCTGCAGCGGCACGCGAGGAGTTCGATGCGTTCGTAGCCGTTTTGCGCGAAGCGGGCGTGCAGGTCTGGGTCGTGGAAGATACGCCCGAGCCGCCCAAGCCCGATGCCGTGTTCCCCAACAACTGGGTCACGTTCCACAACGACGGCACGGTCATCACCTACCCCATGTTTGCGCCCCAGCGCCGGCTCGAACGTCGTGAGGACATCATCAAATACCTGGGCGCCCACTTCCAGATCACGCGACGCGTGAAGCTGGAGCGCTACGAAGCCAAGAACCGCTTCCTGGAAGGTACGGGCAGCATGGTGCTCGACCGCCAGCATCGCATCGTGTACGCTTGTTCCAGTCCGCGCACCGACGAGTTCCTGCTCGACGAGTTTTGCCGGCTCATGGGCTACGAGAAAGAGTTTTTCCGTGCCACCGATGCGCGGGGCCAGGAGATCTACCACACCAACGTCATGATGGCCATGGGCGAGACCTTCGTGGTGATCTGCCTCGAATCGGTAGCCGACGACTATGCGGCCAACCGCCTCATCGAACGCTTCTATGCGACCAACAAGGAGATCGTCGAGATCAGCTATCGCCAGATGATGTCGTTTGCCGGCAACATGCTGCAGGTGCAGAACGATCGGGGCGAGCGCCTGCTCGTGATGTCCGATCAGGCCTACCTCTCGCTGACGCAAACGCAGATCCGCCAGCTCGAAAAGCACTGCCGCCTGGTGCACAGCCCCATCGACACCATCGAGACGTATGGCGGCGGCAGCGCGCGCTGCATGATGGCCGAGATTTTCCTTCCGGAAAAAGAAGAGGACTGACGGGCGCTTTTTCCCTGCCTGCCCATCGGCGCGACATGCCCC
>CAYNYN010000111.1:6046-10244 GCA_964401445.1 uncultured Saprospiraceae bacterium
TGGCGTCAGTACACCACCGTCACGAAGCCCGTGCTGGTGCGATAGCCACTGGCGCCATGCGGCCGCCAAACGGCTTTCCAGACGTAGGTGCCGAGGGGCAGGCGCTGCCCCCGGAAGGTGCCGTCCCAGGCGTCGTCGAGGCTGTGGCCGGTGAACAGCAGCGCGCCATAGCGGTCGAAGACGTACCACGTGATTTCCTCGATCTGCATGCCGCGCAGCTGGAACAGGTCGTTGATGCCGTCGCCGTTGGGCGTCAGGGCGTTGGGTGCGTGCAGGCGCCAGGCCGGCTCCACGCAGAAGGTCTGCTGCCATGCGTCGGTGCAGCCGCCCTCGTTCGTCAGCTGCAAGCGCACGACGAAGGTGCCCGTGTCGGCCCACGTGTGGGTGACGGCTGCGCCGGGCTGCCACGGCATGGGCTCGCTGCCATCGCCGAAGTCCCACCAGCCGCTCGTGGCCCCCTGGCTGTAATCGATCAGTTGCAGCTCCGGCTCCAGCAGGGTGAGGCACTGCCCGTCGGGCAGCACGCCTTCGAAGCGGGCCACCACGGGCGCATAGCCGGGCAGCACCAGGCTGGCCAGCTCGTGGCAGCCGCTCGTGGTGTCGGTGACGCGGAGCGTGACGTGCCCGGCCGGTGCTTCGTAGTAGGGGCCGACGACCGTATCGGCGCCCATCCACTCGAAGCGGTAGTCGTGCAGGCCCACCGGCCAGGCCTCGGCCCAGGTGGTGTCGCCGAAGCAGACGGTGTCGCCCAGGGCGTAGTCCCACACCAGCGGCGGATGGACGTACAGATCGATGGACGCCGTGGCGGGGTCGGAGCAGCCATCGCTGACGGTGACGGTGTAGGTAGTCGGCCCCTGGGGCTGCACGTACTGCGCCTGACCGAAGCCCAGCCCCTGGTCCCAGTGGTAGGTGAGGTTGCCCATGGTGCTGCCACCGCTGCCCTGTGCCACGAGCGTGTATTCCTGTCCGAAGCAGAGCGTGTCGGCACTGGCAGGCACGCTCACGCTGACGGGCAGCCCCACCTCGAACGGCACGGTCTGGCTGTCGGGGCACTGGGCAGGGCCGGCGGTCCAGGTGAGCTGGTGGGTGCCCGGCCCGGCCTGTGCGGGGTTGAGGGTGGCGTTTGCCGGAAGGCCGTCGAGCAGGAGCTGTCCGCCTGTCGGCAAAAGCTGGATGGCGATCTGCGTGTCGCGATAGCAATAAAACGGCTCGACCCCTTCGATGCGGGCTTCCTGCCAGGCTTCCACCACCACCTCGGCGGTGCCCGTGCATCCTTCAGCCGAGGTGTAGCTGACGGCATGGGTGCCTGCGCCGGCGGCGGCCGGGTCGAAGATGCCGAGCACGTCGTTGATGATGCCGCTGCCGGTCCAGGTGCCGCCCTCGATGTCCACCTCGAGGGCCTGGGGCGAGAAGCTGTCGCAGAAGGTGTCGCGGCTTATCTGTGGCGTGGGCCATACGCGCACGTGCATGCTGTCCACGCAGGTGTTGCGCTCGTAGTAGAGGGTGTGCAGGCCCGAGCCGGCCTGGGCTGGTTCGAAGAAGTAGTCCTCGTTGTCGTTTTGCGTCACGCCGGCACCCCACCAGTCGCCATTGCGCGGCCGGATGCCCGTATGATCGCGGTCGAGGGGCAGGGCGTCGTCTTCGGGGCAGAAAGCCAGCGTGTCGGTGAGCTGTATTTCCGTCTTCCGGATGAAGGCGATGCGAAAGTCGGTGCAGCCGTTGGCGGTAAGCCAGAGCGTGTCGCGGCTGCCGTTGGGCAGCAGCGAGGGGTCGTACAGGCCGGTGATGCTGTCGATGATGCCGATGCCCGACCAGATGCCCGTGCCTTGCGGCTGCCAGTTGCCGGGCACGACGAACGGATCCTGCTCGGGGCAGGCGCTGAAGTTGCCGCGCGCGTCGATCTGCTTGACCACCAGCGTCAGGGTGTCGATGCAGCCGTTCACCTCGTACACCAGCTCGTGGCTGCCTGGTCCGGCCTCGTGGGGGTCGAACGTGCCCGCGACGGGGTCGTCGATGATGCCGGGGCCGCTCCACGTGCCTCCGGCCGGCTGGGCTGTCAGGGGGAAGGGCGTCGCCGACTGGCACACGCTGTCGAGGGGCGGGAAGGCGATGGGGCCCACGTGCACCTGTTTGCTGCCGGCGCAGCCGTTGGGGTGGCTGTAGGTCACGGTAAACGAGGCCACCGTGTCGGGCGGATGGAACCAGCCGTCGGCGCTGATGAATGGCCCCGACCAGGTGCCGCCGAGCGGCAGGCCGCCCGACACGAGGAACGAGTCGGCGGCGGGGCAGGTGCCGTCGTCGGTGCCCAGGTCGAGCGGCACGATGTGCGCCAGCGCCATCTGCCGGCAGCCGGCCGGACTCGTGTACCAGATGGTGTCGGTCAGGCCACCGGTCAGCGCGGGGTCGTAAAGCGGATCTTCTTCGTCGGCGAAGCCGGCACCCGACCAGGTGCCTCCGGCCGGCAGGGCCGTCCAGACGAAGGGCGAGTCGCTCTGGCACAGCGTCGTGTCGGCAGGCAGCAGCAGCGGCGCGGGCTCGGGCACCACGCTCAGCGCGCTGCTGACCACGACCAGCCCGTCGGTGAGCGTCACCTCGAAGTGGGTGGTGTCGGTCAGCACGACGGCCAGGCGGTTGGAGTCGGCGCCCGGCAGGTTCCAGTAGAACTCGTAGGTGGAGGGGTTGCCGCCCTGGGCATGGGCCACGACCACGGCCGTGTCGCCCGCGCAGACGGTTTCGTTTTCCAGCTCGAGCGTCAGTTCGAGCGGGCAGTCGATCATCGAGAAGGAAGTGTCGGACTGCAGCAGGTAGGTGGTGCCGCAGATGGTCTGGCTGGTGAGCCAGCTCAGCTCATAGCTTCCGCCAAAAGCCAGCGTATCGGTGAACACCAGCTCGGCCATGGTGGCCAGCCCCCCCGTGCAGTCGAGTGGCACGACCTGCTGCACGCCGGCGGGCTGGGGGCCGCTCAACGTGAAGCTGGCGGGCGTGAGCGAATCGCAGGGTACCGGCTCGGCGAAGGTGACGACGAGCGAAGCGCTCTCGCAGGGCACGGGGTCGGGCGTGCTCATGGGCACGGGGGTGGGGATCTCGTATTCGGTGTGCCATTGCGCCACCCAGCCCGTGCAGGCCACGCTGACGTCGGAACGAAAGTGGAGCGTCATGCATCCCGAGGTGGCGCTCAGCGCAGGCGGTTCGTCTTCGCCGCTGAACACGCCGAGCAGGGTGGAGAGCGTGTCGGGGCCGTCGTAGATGGCCAGCGAGTCGAAGCCCAGCTCGGTACAAAAGCTCTGGAACGTCAGCACGATGGCATCCACGTCGGGCACGCAGATGCGAAAGACGTAGTTTTCGTTGTGGTCGTAGGTGCCGGCAATGTCGCCATTGTCGCTGTCGTACAGGATGCCTTCGCAATCGGATACCGTCAGGTTGGTCATGTGGTAGCTCGGCTGGGCATTTGCCGCAAGGCAAAACACCCACACGGGCAGGAGGGCCAGCAGCCAGTACGAGCGGTTCGTGGGATGGGTCATTGCTTCAGAATGGTGATGGGTGGCGTGACGATGTGGTTGCTCTCATGGCCGGCGCGGTCGGTGAACCAGATGGTGAAGGTCGTGGTCTCGGAAGGGGCATTGCCCAGCACGAAGGTGGGCGCCAGCACCAGCTCGATCCGCCCCTGGATGGACACGCGCGCCTGCTCGGGGGCGAGCGGCGGCAGGTAGTAGGTGTCGGGCGTGGACAGACGCGCGTCCTGGACGGTGATCAGGTTCAGGTCCGGGTCGGAGGTGCCCAGGTCGCCATCGCCGTCTTCGTACCAGATCCACAGGTGCAACTGGTCCTCGAACTCGACCAGCTCGGTGGCCGAGAGGCTGTCGAGGCGGATATGGGGCTCGACCGAAAAGGCCGGCTCGTCGGATATCTTTTCGCACGACGCCCAGCTCAAGACGGAGGCCAGGATGATCAGCAACAACCAACTGCGCATGGCGGGCAGGGGAGTGTGTGAAGGGGTAATCGATACCATTTGTCAAATATACTGCAGACGGAGTGGTTTGGGGAAGAAAGGGTGGGGGTTGAGCGGGTAGCGTTTTTCCAAGAGGAATCGAGGATCTGACAGTTGAGACCCCCGACGAGTCGGGGCAGGTCGCTGACGCTCGATGTTGATACGCCGCCGAAGGCGGCGATGTTGAGACGCGGCTTCCCCGATAATCGG
>CAYNYN010000112.1:0-4111 GCA_964401445.1 uncultured Saprospiraceae bacterium
GTCACGCGTCACGCAGAAACATTCAACATGAATCGCCGGGTCTATAATCGCTGGACTCGATGAAAAAACCGCTTCCGCACGCATCGAAGCCGGGGGAAGGGTTGTTATTTTGCGAAAGCACAAACCCAGCTGCATCATGCCCGAGTTTATCCATCTGCACAACCACACCCAGTTTTCGCTGCTCGACGGTGCCACCTCCATCGAAGCCATGATGGCCAAGGCCAAGGCCGACGGCCAGAAAGGCGTGGCGCTGACCGACCACGGCAACATGTTCGGCGCGTTCAAGTTCGTGGCCGAGGCCGAGAAGCACGGCATCAAGCCCATCGTCGGGTGCGAGTTCTACCTCGTCGAAGACCGGCACCGCAAGAGCTTCTCGCGCAGCAAGGGCGAGCAGGACGTGCGCTACCACCAGCTGCTCCTGGCCAAGAACGCCCAGGGCTATCAGAACCTCATCAAGCTGTGCTCGCTGGGCTACATCGAGGGCTTCTACAGCAAGTATCCGCGCATCGACAAGGAGCTCGTCGCGCAGTATCACGAGGGGCTCATCGCCACCTCGTGCTGTATCGGCGCCGAGATCCCGCAGACCATCCTCAAGGGCGACATCGAAAAGGCCGAAAAGCTGCTCAAGTGGTGGATCGACCTGTTCGGCGACGACTTCTACATCGAGCTGCAGCGCCACCGCGGGCTCGAGAACATCGACGGCACGGGCATGAGCCAGGAAGACGTCAACCAGGTGTTGCTCGGCTTCGCCAAAAAGTACGGTCTCAAGGTCATCGCCACCAACGACTCGCACTACCTCGACGAGGACGATGCCCAGCCCCACGACATCCTGCTGGCCATCAACACGGGCTCGCACCTCGAAGACACGGACCGCTTCCGCTTCCCCAGCACCGACTTCTACTTCAAGACGCAGGAAGAGATGAACCGCCTGTTTGCCGACGTGCCCCAGGCGGTCGACTACACCATGGAGATCTACGACAAGGTGGAAAAGCTGTCGCTCAAGCGCGATGTGCTGCTGCCGGCCTTCCCCGTGCCGCCCGAGTTCGACAGTCAGGACGCGTACCTGCGCCACCTGACGATGGAGGGGGCGCGCCGCCGCTACGGCGCACCGCTGCCGCCCGAGGTGCAGGAGCGCCTCGAGTTCGAGCTGAAGGTCATCATAGAGTCGGGCTACTCGGGCTACTTCCTCATCGTGCAGGATTTCACGAAAGTGGCGCGCGAGCTGGGCGTATGGGTCGGTCCAGGCCGCGGCTCGGCGGCCGGCTCGGCCGTAGCCTATTGCCTGGGCATCACCAACGTGGACCCCATCGAGTACGACCTGCTGTTCGAGCGCTTCCTCAACCCCGAGCGCGTCAGCATGCCCGACATCGACATCGACTTCGACGACGAGGGCCGCGAGAAGGTGATCAACTACGTGGTGGAAAAATACGGGCGCAACAACGTGGCGCAGATCATCACCTACGGCACCATGGCCGCCAAGCTGTCGCTGCGCGACGTGGGCCGCGTGATGAACATCCCCCTCAACAAGGTGGACGAGGTGACCAAGACCTTCCCGCAGGCCCTGGGCGTGTCGCTGCGCGACGTGCTGGCCGAGCCCGACCTGCCGCAGAAGCTCAAGGACAAGCTGCAGCCCGACGACCTCGAGCGCGCCTACAAGTTTCGCGAGCTGGCCAAAAGCAACGACGAGGTGGCCGAGATGATCCGCAATGCCGCCCGCCTCGAAGGGTCGGTGCGCAACACGGGCATCCACGCCTGCGGCATCGTCATCACGCCCGACGACATCACCAACTACGTGCCCGTGGCCGTGTCGAAGGATGCCGACCTGCTCGTCACCCAGTTCGACAACAGCGTGGCCGAAGACGCCGGCCTGCTCAAGATGGACTTCCTGGGCCTCAAGACGCTCACCATCATCAAGGACGCCTGCCGCATCGTCGAGCAGGTGTACGGCGTCCGGATCGACCCCGACCAGATACCGCTCGACGACGAGAAGACCTACAAGCTGTTCCAGCGGGGCGAGACGATCGGCCTGTTCCAGTACGAGAGTCCGGGCATGCAGAAGTACCTGCGTGAGCTGAAGCCCACCCGCTTCGAAGACCTCATCGCCATGAACGCCCTGTATCGGCCGGGCCCCATGGCCTACATCCCCGACTTCATCGACCGCAAGCACGGCCGCCAGCCCATCACCTACGACCTGCCGGCCATGGAGGAGTACCTGAAAGAGACCTATGGCATCACGGTCTATCAGGAGCAGGTGATGTTGCTTTCGCAAAAACTGGCGGGCTTCTCCAAAGGCCAGGCCGACGCTTTGCGCAAAGCCATGGGCAAGAAGAAAAAGAAGATCCTGGACGAGATGTACCCGCTCTTCATCGAGGGCGGTGTGCAGCGCGGCCATCCCAAGGAGGTGCTCGAGAAAATCTGGAAGGACTGGGAAGCCTTTGCCTCCTATGCCTTCAACAAGTCGCACTCCACGTGCTACGCCCTGCTGGCCTTCCAGACGGGCTACCTCAAGGCACACTATCCGGCTGCCTTCATGGCGTCGGTGCTCACGCACAACAAGAACTCGACCGACAAGCTGCACTTCTTCCTGCGCGAATGCCGGCGCATGGGCATCGAGGTGCTCGGCCCCGACATCAACGAGAGCCAGTCCGACTTCACCGTCAACCAGAAGGGCCAGATCCGCTTCGGCCTTTCGGCCCTCAAGGGCGTGGGCGAGGGCCCGGTGGAGGCCATCCTCGAAGAACGCGAAAAGAACGGGCCCTTCGGGAGCATCTACGACCTGGTGCGGCGGCTCGACCTGCGCCGCATCAACCGCAAGGTGATGGAAGCGCTGGCGCTGGGAGGGGCCTTCGACTGCTTCGAAGAGATCGACCGGTCGCAATACTTCGCCCCTTCCGACAAGTACGGCAGCTTCATCGAGCACCTGCTGCGCTATGGCCAGGCGGTGCAGGCCCAGAAAGCGCAGAGCGCCATGTCGCTCTTCGGCGGCACCGACGAGGTGCTGGTGCCCGAGCCACCCGTGCCGCAGACCGAGCCCTGGCCCCTCATCGACAAGCTGGAGCGCGAGAAGGAGGTGGCCGGCATTTACATCAGCGGCCATCCGCTCGACGAGTACCGCATGGAGGTGGAGCACTTCACCAACTGCACGCTCGACCAGGTGCTCGACCAGCCGCCGGGCCGCACGCTGCGCGTGGCTGGCATCGTGACCAAGGCGCGCCACCGCATCAGCCAGCGCGGCACGGGCTACGGCAACTTCGCCATCAGCGACTTCAACGGCACGCTCGAGTTTTCACTCTTCCAGGACGACTACCAGAAGTTCAAGTCGTGGTTCGAGGTGGGGCAGTGTCTGTTCATCGAGGGCGCCGTCGAGCTGCGCTACAACAGCGACGAGAAGCAGTTCCGCGTGCGCAAGGTGATGCTGCTCGAGAGCGTGAGCAAGCAGCTGGGCAAGGGCATCGCCGTGCGCATCGACCTCGGCGCACTCGATGCCGACCTGCTCGACCGGCTCGAGCACGCCTGCCGCAGCAACCCCGGCGAGCACACCCTGAAGCTGGTGGTCGTCGATGCCGAGGACAAGATCACGTTGCCCTTCGTGGCCAAGGCCTTCAAGGTGCACATCGGTCCCCAGCTGACCGAGGCACTCGATCAGCTCAACCTGCAGTGGAAGCTGAATTGATACCCGGCGAGGCTATTGACGGGGCGACGGTGCCGCAGGGGCCGGCATGTCGTCCGAACGCCGTTCGAGGATGAAGTGGATGACGGGCTGCACCTCGGGCGTCTCCTGGACGATGTAGCTGTCGAGGTATTTCCAGCCGTTGGCGTAGAAGAGGTTGAGCGCCTCCATCATGGTGTTGAGCTTGAGCGGCTTGCCGTCGGGCCCCGTGAGCTTGTCCAGGCCCCAGTGGCCGTACTTCTGGCCAAAATCGACCTGGATGCGCACCTTGGTGCCCCAGATGTTGCTCTGCCCCACGATCTCGATGTAGTGCACGGGCAGGGTGCGGATGTCTTCGCCTTCGATGAGGATCTGTGCCGTGGCGAGCTGGGCGAGGCCGCCCACCAGCAGGGCCGTGAGGATGAGGTTTTTCATGATTCGAGTTTTTTGAGTTTCCTGGAA
>CAYNYN010000112.1:4211-10121 GCA_964401445.1 uncultured Saprospiraceae bacterium
ATGGTGACACTCGTCGGAAACGGCGAGCCGAAAAAGGGGGTTAATTCAGGGGAACCTTACCTCCCGCCCATCGCGGTGGGAGCTGGCAACCCTGAGCCAAGCCCGGTGAATGGCGCATGTAGTAGCCGGGAAGGTGCAGAGACTAGAGGGTGAGGATCGCCTACCAATAAGCCCTCCCCGAACGCCCCCCACCTAAGTCCTCTGCAATGAGGATATGGTGATGAGATAGTCCTACCCCATTGCGAAAGCAGTGGAAGGTGAATCAGGGGGTCGCAGGTTCGAGCCCTGCAGGGACCACGTCGGAAGCGCAGATCCGCCATGAAGGTGCGGGTCTGCGCTTCGTTTTTTGCGCAAGCGGATTTTTCACAGTGGAAATGGTGCAATCGGCTCGTCAGATGGAATAGCGGTGGCGGTCCATCTTGAGCAGGATGGCGATCATGAGCGAGAAGCCGAGCAGCGAGGAGCCGCCCTTGCTGATGAACGGCAGCGGGATGCCGATGATGGGCATCAGGCCCATGGTCATGCCCACGTTGACGAAGAAGTGGATGAACAGCAGGCCGGCCACGCCATAGGCAAACCAGCGCGGGAAGTCGCTGCGCTGGCGCTCGGCGATCTGCACGATGCGCATCAGCAGCATCAGGAAGATGAAGAGCACTGAGAAGGTGCCGATGAAGCCCTGTTCTTCGCCCACGGTGGTGAAGATGAAGTCGGTCACCTGCTCGGGCACGAAGTTGCCCTGCGTGAGGTTGCCCTGCAGGAAGCCCTTGCCCTGGAGGCCCCCCGAGCTGATGGCCATTTTCGACTGGAGGACGTTGTACAGCGAGCCCTGCGGGTCGCACTTCTCGGGGTTGAGCCAGACGTTGATGCGGTCTTGCTGGTGCGGCTTGAGGTAGTTGTGGAAGGCGTAGTTGGAAGAAAACACGACGAGGCTGCCCAGCAGCACGCCCGCGATCACGAGGAACGGCTCGGGGCTGGCCTCGCGCAGCCAGGTGGCCAGCGCCAACAGCAGGAGCACGGCACCCCCCGCCGTCATCACCTGCCATACCATGCCTTCCTGAAAGTAGTACCATCCCGTGGCCACCATGGCCGCATAGAGCGCCAGCGCCAGGCGCTTTTTGCGGAAGCGCCACACCAGCGCCAGGGCGCCCAGCGCCATCAGCAGGGCGATGACGGGCAGCGGCTCGGTGGCCAGCCCGAGAATGAACAGCGCGGCCATCGACAGCACGAAGACGAAAAAGGGCGCAGGCCAGCCCTTGCGATACAACACGAAGCCAAAGGAAAGGAACGTGAGGGCCGAGCCGGCGTCGGGCTGCAGCAGGATGAGCAGCATGGGCGCGGCCACGAGGCCTGCCGCCGTAAGCTGGTGCCGCCAGTCCTTGAGGTTGGTGTCGTAGCTGCTCAGATAGGCAGCCACGGCCAGGCAAGTGCCCAGCTTGGCGATCTCGGATGGCTGAAAGGTGAATCCGCCGAAGGCAAACCACGACGTGGCGCCTTTGATTTTGGTGCCGAAAATGAGCACGGCCACCAGCAACAGCAGGCCGAAGGCGTAAATGGGATAGGCAAACGTGCTCCAGAACTTCCAGTCGATGAGCAGCACGAGGAAAAAGGCCGTGAGCGAGATGCCCAGCCACACGATCTGCTTGCCCACGGGCGTGGTGGTCAGGAAAGCGCCCAGCTCGTCGGGGTAGCCCTGCTTGTAGCCCACCGTGTAGATCATCATGATGCCGATGAGCGACAGGGCCAGATAGAGCGAGAAGGCCAGCCAGTCTATGTTGCGTTGTCCGTGTGGCAGCATGGCATTGCCGTTGTGCGTGCGTGCGCGGTCAGAACCACTTCAGGGCCCAGTCCAGCAGCTTTTGTTTGAAATGGGTGTATGGTGGCGCCAGCACCTCAGCGATGCCGGGCAGCCGCTGCTCGGTGACGCCACGCGGGTTGGTGAACTCCTGAAAGCCATACCAGCCGTGGCTCTTGCCGATGCCGCTGAAGTTGGATCCGCCGAAGGGCAGGTTGTTGTTGTAGAAATGGATGCCTGCCGCGTTGATGGCCGTGCCGCCGGCGCGCGTGCGGGTCAGTATCCGGTTGATGTGGCTGCGCTTGCGGCTGAAGATGTAGAGGGCCAGCGGCTTTTCCCCTTTGTTGACGTAGTCGATCGCTTCGTCGAGCTGGCGGAAGGTCAGCACCGGCAGCAGCGGCCCGAAGATCTCTTCCTGCATCACCCGCATGTCGTCGGTCACGTCGAGCAGCAAGGTGGGCGGCAGGTAGCGGCTCGCTGCGTCGGGCGCGCCCAGCTGCACGAGGCGCGCGCCTTTGGTCTTGGCGTCGTCGAGCAGCTCGTGCAGGCGCTGGAAGTGGCCTTCGTTCACCACGCGGCACAGGGCGGGCGAGCGCTTCGGATCGTCGGTGTAGAAGGCGATGAGCTGCCGGCGGATGGCTTCGACGAGCTGGTCGCGAATGCTTTCGTGCACCAGCAGGTAGTCGGGCGCAATGCAGATCTGACCGTCGTTGATGTATTTGCCCAGGGCGATGCGGCGCGCCGCCGCCGCGATGTCGGCCGTTTCGTCCACGATGGTGGGCGACTTGCCGCCCAGCTCGAGCGTCACGGAAGCCAGCTGTTTGGCGGCAGCCGCCATCACGAGCTTGCCCACGCGCGGCGAGCCCGTGAAGAACACGTGGTTGAAGGGCAGCTCGAGCAGGGCCTGGGCCACCTCGGGTCCGCCCTGCACCAGCGCCACCTCGGCCTCGTCGAACGTCTCGCGCACCAGCTCGCCCATCACCTCGGCCGCGTGCGGCGTGTACTCCGACGGCTTGAGGATGGCCGTATTGCCTCCCGCTATGGCCGACACCAGCGGCACGAACGTCAGGTTGACGGGGAAGTTCCACGGCGACAGGATGAGCGTCACGCCCTTGGGTTCGTATCGGATCCAGGAGCGCGTGCCGAGCAGCGGCAGGGGCGTAGGTACGCGGCGGGGCGCCAGCCAGCGGCGCAGATGGCTTCGCACGTGCCGTATCTCGCGCACCGTCGGGTACAGCTCTGCCAGGTCCACCTCGGCGGGGTGCTTGCCGAAATCGGCGTGCAGCGCCTCGTGGAAGCGCGGCCGATACTTCATCACCGCGTCGAGCAGGGCGTCGAGGCGGGCGCGGCGCTCCCTGGCCGTGGTCAGCCCCATCTGCGGGGCGTGGGCTTTTTGTTTTTCGAACAGCGTCCGAAGCATGGCATGTGGCGGAGCCGCAGGAGCATTCATGGCGGAATTTTTTTGTGATGCCTTTCGGCAAATGATACCCTGAAGTTAGCACATCCCGGGGAAAAGAGATCCCTTCGCCGACCCTTGAGGACATACGCTCCGACCCGGCCTATTGTTCATACAGCTTCAGGCAGTCGCTGCACAGGCAGCTGTTGTCGAAGCGGGCGCGCAGGTGTTCGCGTGTGCGTGCAGGCACGCGCGAGTCCATGCACCAGCAGGTGGTGTCGCGGTAGCACAGCATGGGCTTGCCGCATTTGCCACATCGCTTTTCGTACTTGCCGTCGATCTCCACCCAGGCCGCCTCGACGGGGCCGCCCAGGGGCGGATTGTTTTTGCGCACGCGCACCTTCAGCTGGCTGATGCCCTGGAACTGGTGGCGGATGCCCAGGCCGATGCGCTCGGCCACCGTTTCGAGCAGGCGGGCCGGCCGCTTCATCACCAGCTGGCAGATGGTGTATACCGTCTCGTAGTTGATCGTTTCGTACAGATTGTCGGACACGGCCGCTTCCGTGGTGCGCGTGGTGATGTACACGTCCACCACGAACTCGTTGCCGATGATCTGCTCTTCCTCGTAGAAGCCGTGGCGCGCAAAGAAGCGCATCCCTTCCAGTGCAATGATGGCCATGAGTCGATGGTTGTGGGTGGCGATGCCTTCCGGCAAAATTAACCCGAAAACGCGCCCGTGCCCCACGCTGCCGGCGGATATTTGGCCGGCGGGCTGTTGCCGCTGCGGGAGCGGTACGCGGGCCTGTACCTTGGGGGCATGACAATCAGAACAATGTGCTACCTTTGCACCCGTTTTTTCAAACACCCAAATCCGTCAGTATGAAAAAGATCGGGATTCTCTTCGGACAAGAACGCACGTTCCCCCAGGCTTTCGTGGAACGCGTCAATAGCAAGGGTGTGGAAGGCATCACGGCCGAGTTTGCGCACGTGGACGAGCTGCGCACCAACAAGCCCACGCCCTACGCCGTCATCATCGACCGCATTTCGCAGGATGTGCCCTTCTACCGGGCCTGGCTCAAGAACGCCGCCGCCACCGGTGCGGCCGTCATCAACAATCCGTTCTGGTGGAGCGCCGACGACAAGTTTCTGAACAACGTCATCGCCGAGCAGATCGGCGTGCCCGTGCCCCGCACCTTCCTGCTGCCCAGCAAGGATCATCCCGATGACACGACCTCCGAGTCGTTTACCAACCTCAAGTTCCCGCTCGACTGGGAGATGATGGTCGAGGAGCTGGGCGGCTTCCCGCTCTTCATGAAGCCCTATGCCGGCGGCGGCTGGAAGCACGTGTACAAGGTCCACACGATGCAGGAGCTGTTCGAGGCCTACCACGAGACAGGCCAGCTGGTCATGATGCTGCAGGAAGCCATCGAGTTCGACGCCTATTTCCGTTGCTACTGCATCGGCCGCAAGTACGTGCGCATCATGCACTACGAGCCCCGCAACCCCCACCACCTGCGCTATCACGCCCACCACGACGTAAGCCCCGAGTTGCTGCAGCAAATCGAGCAATACACGCTCAAGCTCAACGAAGCCCTGGGCTACGACTTCAACACCGTCGAGTTTGCCGTGCGCGATGGCGTGCCCTATGCCATCGACTTCTGCAACCCGGCACCCGATGCCGACCGCCATTCGGTAGGAGAGGAAAACTTCGAGTGGGTGGTGGAGACGGCAGCCACCTATGCCATCGAGCGGGCCCAGGCCCATGAGGAGGGCAAGGACAACCTGACGTGGGGCACCTTCCTCAGCAGCCGCATCGCAGCGCCCCTGCAGGCTGCCGCCAAAAAGGCACCTGCCCGCCGCACCACGCGCAAAACCACGGCGAAGAAAGCGACAACCCGGAAAAAGTAATGACGCATACAGGCACGACACGCGCACGGCTCGCCCTGCTCGACATGTACGCCGGCGAGCCCAACCTCGGCATGGGGCGGCTCCGCGAGATCACCGCTGCCTGGCGCGAGGTGCTGACCGTGGACGAGTTCGACGTGCGCGGCAAGGGAGAAGTGCCGGACCTGTCGTACGACATCTACCTCTCTTCGGGCGGTCCGGGCAGCCCGCTGCCCACGGGCGAGGACTGGGAGCAGCGCTGGTATGCGCTCGTGGCTGCCGTGCACCAGCACAATGCGGCCCGACCCGACCGCCCGAAGTTTTTCTTCTTCATCTGCCATTCCTTCCAGATGGCCTGCCTCCACTTCGGCGTGGGTGAGGTGCGCAAGCGCAGAGCCAAGTCTTTCGGCACCTTTCCGGTGTACAAGACGCCCGATGGCCGCCGCGACCCGCTGTTCGCCGGCCTGCCCGACCCTTTCTGGGTGGCCGACTTTCGCGAATACCAGGTGGTGGATGTGCAGGCCGAACAACTGGCGCGCAGCGGTGCCCGCCTGCTGGCCATCGAGCAGGAACGCGTGCAGCCCCACCTGCCCCGTGCCGCCATGGCTGTGCGCTTCAGCAGCGAGATGGTGGGCGTGCAGTTTCATCCCGAAGCCGACAGCGCCGGCATGCTGCTGCATTTTTCGCAGGAGGAGCGCAAGCAGGCCATCATCGAAGAATACGGCGCCGAGCGCTACTACGAGATGCTGGCCCACCTGGCCGATCCCGACAAGATCGAGCTGACCCACCAGGTCGTCCTGCCCGGCTTCCTCGAGCGGTCGCTGCGGCGGCTGGGCGT
>CAYNYN010000113.1:0-10121 GCA_964401445.1 uncultured Saprospiraceae bacterium
GCCTCGGTGGCCCTCTGTGAGGCCTCTGTGAAACTCTGTGTAAGAAAAAACTGCGTCCTCACTGCGTCATTCTGCGGCTGAAAGCTGCGGTGGATGGCTCGCTTTTCCGATAAATCGGAACAGGCTGCTCGCGACGATGGACGATGGATAGTAGCTACGTCTTCCCAGCCTGCTTCCGACAAGTCGGAACAGGCTCCACGTAGGGGGGGCGTCACGCTACACGCTCAACCCTCAACTATTCCAACGGAAACAGACTGATCGCACACCCGCCGCCGGGTGCCAGCCGCACGGGCAGCACGGTGGTGGCATCCACGCGCCGCTCTTCGATCTCGATGGCGGTGGGGTTGTCGTTCCAGTGGGCATCGTCGGCATCGCGATAGATGACGGCGCGGTAGGATTTGCCGGAAGGCAGAAAGTCGAATGCCAGCTCGAGCTGGCGGGGCTGCTCGTTGGTGAGGCTGCCCACGAACCAGCGGTCGGTGCCGCGCTCCTGGCGCGCGATGGTGACGTACTCGCCCACCTCGCCGCCCAGCACACGCGTCTGCTCCCAGTCCACCGCCACGTCGCGGATGAACTGGAAGGCCGGATGGCCCTCGTAGTGCTGCGGCAGGTCGCAGGCCATCTGCACGGGGCTGTAGATGACGACGTAGGCCGCCAGTTGCTGTGCCAGCGTGGTGTTGACCTGGTTGTGGGGCTTCCAGGGGTCGAGCTTGATGTTGAACACGCCGGGCGTGAAGTCGAACGGGCCGGCCAGCATGCGCGTGAAGGCCACGGTGGGCAGGTGGGCCGGCGGGTTGCCGCCATCGCTGGCCCAGGCGTTGAACTCCTGCCCGCGCATGCCCTCGCGCGACAGGGCGTTGGGAAGCGTGCGGCGGATGCCCGTGTCCTTGATGGGCTCGTGCGCGTTGACGGCCACCTGGTAGCGGGCGGCCGTCTCGAGCACCTTGCGGTAGTGGTTGACCATCCACTGGCCGTGGTGGTACTCGCCTTTCGGGATGATCTGGCCCACGTAGCCCGTCTTGACGGTGTGGAGGCCGAGGCGCTGCATGAGCGCATAGGCCGTGTCGAGCTGCTGCTCGTAGGTGCGCGGTGCGGCCGACGTCTCGTGATGCATGATGATGGTCACGCCTTTTTCTTTGGCATAGCGCACCACCTCTTCGAGGTCGTAGTCGGGATAGGGCGTGACGAAGTCGAACACGCCTTCGCGATCGTCGAAGCCGATCCAGTGTTCCCAGCCCGTGTTCCAGCCCTCGACGAGCACGCCGCCCAGGCCGTTGGCAGCCGCGAAGTCGATGTAGCGTTTGGCATTCTCGGTGGTGGCGCCGTGGCGGCCGCTGGCCATGTCCCAGGTCGAGATGCCGAGGTGCATCTCCCACCAGATGCCGTTGTACTTCATGGGCTTGACCCACGACACGTCGCCCAGCTCGTTGGGCTCGTTGAGGTTGAGGATGAGGTGTGAGGCGAGCAGGCCGGCAGCGTCGGGGCTGATCTGGATGGTGCGCCAGGGCGTGTGGAAGGGCAGCGTGACCAGCGCCTTCCAGCCGAAGCGGTCGGAGCCCACCAGCTCGCTCTCCATGCGCAGGGCGGCGGTGTCCACCCTGAGCGTCATGCCGGGGTAGTTGGTCAGGGCGGCCTCGTGGAAGGCCAGGTGCAGGCCGTCGTCGGTGCGCATGGTCACGGGCGTGTTGACGGCGTTGAAGGGGATGTGGGTGGCGATGAGATTGGGGTGGTTGCGCTTGCTCAGGGCGTCGATCCGGCTGAAACGGCTGCGCGTGTAGAGGTGCTCGTAGATGTCCCAGTCGCCGGGGATCCACCAGCAGGTGTGGTCGCCCGTGAGCTGAAACTCGGTGTGCTCGTCCATGATGACGAGCGTGTCGAGGCCGGCCTGCGCGGGAAACTCGAAGCGGAAGCCCAGCCCGTCGTCATAGACGCGGAAGCGGACGGTGAGACGCCGCTGCGGCGGCGCCTGCTCGGCAAAGGTGGCGGCCAGCTCGCGGTAGTGGTTGCGGATGAGGCGCTGCTCGCCCCACGGCTGCTCCCACGTCTCGTCGAACTCCGAGGTGGTGGTGCCTTCCAGCCGCAGGCCGCGCCCCAGGGGCGGCAGATCCCTGAAGTCGAAGCCCCACCACGAGGTGTCGATGACGGTGCGGCCCTCGTAGCGCACGACGTAGCCGGCCTGGCCGGCCGTGTTTTGCACGAGGGCGACCTCGATTTTGCCGGAAGGCGAAAGGACGACGGGCGGGGCGGATGGGGTGTCCTGGCAGCCCCACACCAGCAGGGCAAAAAGCAGCACGGGCAGACGCATGGCGATTCGTTTTTTCCGAAAAGGAGAATTGCGGTAAAGCTGCACCTTTTTCCCAAAATGCGCATGCGCACCGCGGCAGGACGCTGTGGACAGCCCGAGAATTTGCTACCTGCTTGACCAATGCAGCCGACAGGATGGTTCCCTTCGGGAAAAGCCGCTACTTTTGGAGAACGTCCCATACTCCTACTTCTGCCACGAACATTTCCCATCAAAGTACCACACCAATGAAACGATCATTTACCGCTCGCCATCTCTGGCTGACCTTCGCCCTTGCCTTCTGCGCACAGGCGGCATGGGCCTGGCAGCCCGCCGCCAATTTCTGGACCGACGTGCCCGAGGCGGCTTTTGCCCGCAAGGACATGGAACGCCGCATCGTGCCCGACGCCTACCGCACCGTGGCGCTCGACTTCGAGGCCATGAAGGCGGCGCTGGCCCAGGCACCCGACCGCCTTTCGCCCGCGGCGGCCCAGAGCCCCGTCGTCATCATGCTGCCCATGCCCGACGGCACCTTCGCGCGCTTCCGCGTGGTGGAGGCCTCGGTGATGCACCCCGAGCTGCAGGCCCGCTATCCCGGCATCCGCTCGTATGCAGCGCAGGGACTGAGCGACCCCACGGCCTACGCCCGCCTCGGCTACTCGCACAAGGGCTTCCACGCCATGGTGCTCTCGGCGCGCCACGGCACCGTCTTCATCGATCCCTATGCCGCGGGCGAGACGAGCCACTACATCAGCTACTACAAGAAAGACTATCACCGCGCCGACGCCTTCGACTTCGAATGCAAGGTGGACGGCCCCGCCACCGATGCCTTCGCCACGGGCGACGCACCGCTCGTGCAGGGGCTGACGCAGGGCGACTGCAGCTTGCGCAAATACCGCCTGGCGCTGGCCTGCACGGGCGAGTATGCCCAGTATCACGGCGGCACCAAGCCCGACGTGCTGGCCGAGTACAACGTGGCCATGACGCGCGTCAACGGCATCTACGAGCGCGACCTGACCGTGACCATGGAGCTGGTGCCCAACACCGACACGCTCATCTTCCTCGACCCCGCTACCGACCCCTACACCAATAACAGCGGTGGAGCCATGCTTTCGCAAAACCAGACCACCTGCGACAACCTCATCGGGCCGGCCAACTACGACATCGGCCACGTCTTCAGCACGGGTGGCGGCGGCATCGCTGGCCTGGCCGTCGTGTGTGCCGGCGGTGCCAAGGCGCGCGGCGTGACCGGCCTGGGCAACCCCGTAGGCGATCCCTTCTACGTGGACTACGTGGCCCACGAGATGGGCCACCAGTTTGGCGGCAACCACACCTTCAACAACTCGTGTGGCGGCAACCGCAACAACGGCACCGCCGTGGAGCCCGGCAGCGGCTCCACCATCATGGCCTATGCCGGCATCTGCCCGCCCAACGTGCAGAACGCTTCCGACGACTACTTCCACGCCATCAGCATCCAGGAAATCACAAGCAATATCGAAACCGGCACGGGCAGCACCTGCCCCATGATCCTGCCCTCCAACAACAGCGCGCCCTCGGTCGATGTGCCGGCAGCCAGCTACACGCTGCCCGTCAGCACGCCCTTCATGCTCACGGCCACGGCCACCGATGCCGACGCCGGCGACATGCTCACCTACTGCTGGGAGCAGATGGACAACGAGATCGTGACGCAGCCGCCTGTGCCCACCAACACGGGCGGGCCGGCCTTCCGCTCGTTCGACCCCGTGCCCGAGCCCACGCGCTACTTCCCCAACCTCGACGCCATCGTCAACAACCAGACGCCCACCTGGGAGGTGCTGCCCTCGGTGAGCCGCGACATGGACTTCCGCGTCACCGTGCGCGACAACCACCTCGGCGCCGGCTGCACCGATGCCGAAGACGTGCACCTGACCTTCACCGACCAGGCCGGCCCCTTCCTCGTCACCGAGCCCAACACGGCACAGACCTGGCTGGTGGGCGAGCCGCGCACCGTCACCTGGGACGTGGCCAATACCGACCAGGCGCCCGTCGCGTGCGCCGAGGTGGACATCCTGCTGTCGCTCGACGGCGGCTACACCTGGCCCGTCACGCTGGCGCAAAACGTGCCCAACACGGGCAGCTATCAGCTCATCGTGCCCGACCAGGTGACGAACAGCGCCCGCATCATGGTGCGCTGCGCCTCCAGCATCTTCTTCGACATCTCGGACCAGAACTTCGCCATCGAGCTGCCGCCCGAACCAACCTTCTTCGCCACGCTGCTGCCCACCGCCCTCGAGGCCTGCCCCGGCGACACGGCGACGCTCGACATCGTGCTGTCGGGTGTGGCTGGTTTTGCGGAAGCGGTGAATGTGAGCCTGAGCGGGCTGCCCCCCGCGGCCATGGTCAGCTTTTCGCAAAACGGCGTGGTGCCCCCCGCCACCATCACGGCCACCATCACCGGACTGACGGCCGACGATGCGGGCACCTGGGCGCTGACGCTGACGGCACAGTCGGCCTCGGTGACCCAGACGGCCGGCGCCACGCTGCTGCTGCACGCGGGCGCGCCCGACGCGGCCGTACCCGCCACGCCGGCCGATGGCACCACGGGCCTGCCCACTGAAACGACCCTCTCGTGGCCTGCTGTTGATGGCGCCACCACGTATCGCGTGCAGGTGGACGTGTCGCCCGCCTTCGATACGGGCATGCCGGGCGAATGGACCACTACGGACACTTCCTTGCTGCTCACCGGCCTCGACGAGCAGACCGTGTACTACTGGCGCGTGCAGGCCATGAACGCCTGCGGCGACTCGGACTGGAGCGCCGTGTCGGCCTTCCAGACGGGCCAGAGCGACTGCCTCTCCTACTCGGCCGACGACGTGCCCGTGCCCATTCCCGCCACCGAGACGGGCACCTACACCTCTATCATCGAGGTGCCCGATGACTTCGCCATCACCGACGCCAACGTCACCGCGCTGGAGATCACGCACACCTGGGATGGCGACCTGAGCGCCGAGCTGATCGGCCCCGACGGCACCACCATCGTGCTGTTCGACCAGCCGGGCGTGCCGGCATCCAACTTCGGCTGCGCCGGCGACAACATGGACGTCACTTTCGACGACGACGCACCCAACACGCCCGACATCCTGGAAAACATGTGCAACGAAAACGACCCCATCGCCATCGTCGGCGACTTCCAGCCCATCGATCCGCTTGCCGCCTTCAACGGCACCAATGCCATGGGCACCTGGACGCTCGCCGTTACCGACCACTTCGATGAAGATGGCGGCTCGCTCGATGCCTGGACGCTCGAGCTGTGCCGCACGGTCACGCCGCCCACGCCGCTGCAGGTCACCATCATGCCGCTCGTGGTGCCGGCAGGCAGCTCCGCCCCCGTCACGCCCCAGCAGCTCGATCCCGACACCAACGAGCCGGTCAGCTACACCACCCTCGTCTTGCCGGCCCATGGCACCATCGACATCGGCGGCGAGCCGGCCATGGTGGGCAGCACCTTCACGCAGGACGACCTCGCCAGCGGGCTGGTCACCTACGTGCACGACGGCGGCGCGGCGACGAGCGACCAGATCGTGCTGGATGCCATCAGCGCCGACGGCGCCTGGCGGCACGCCCTGACCCTCCCCGTCACCATCCTCCAAAACACCCTGTCGGCGACCGCTGAGGTGCAGGACGTAAACTGCCATGGCGCCGCCGACGGCCAGATCGCCGTGGTCGTCACGGGCGGCTACCCGCCCTACCAGTACAGCCTCGACGGCGGCATGGCACAGAGCGACTCGATCTTTGCGGGTTTGCCGGCAGGCACCTATGCGATCGAAGTGACCGACGCGTACGACTTCAGCTACACGCTCACGGCCATCGTCGGGCAGCCCGATCCGCTGATGCCGCAGGCCACCACCAGCGGCGACAGCATCGTGTGCGCACCCACTGGCGGCACGCCGCCCTACACCTACAGCCTCGACGGGCAAAACTTCCAGAACGAACCCGTCTTCGGCGGCCTGTCCGACGGCGTGTACACCGTCACGGTGCTGGACGCGCACGGCTGCCTGGCCACGCAACAGGTGATCCTCGCCACGCAGGCGCTGGTGGCCGCCGCCACCCTCGACCAGGACATCTCCTGCCACGACGCCAACGACGCCGTCATCAGCGTCATGGCGGCCGGCGGCATCCCGCCCTACACCTACAGCCTCGACGGGCAAAACTTCCAGAGCGATCCGCTCTTTGCCAATTTGCCGGAAGGCAGCTACACCATCACCGTCATGGATGCCGTGGGCTTCGCGGTGCAGACCAATGCGGTGGCGGTGACCAACCCGCCGCTGCTCACCGCCGCGGCCACCGTCGCGGGCTATACGCTGACGGCCTCGGCCGCCGGCGGCACGCCCCCCTACACCTACAGCCTCGACGGGCAAAACTTCCAGAGCAGCCCCTCCTTCACGCCCGGCAACGGCACCTGGACGGTGACCATCATGGACAGCCATGGCTGCACGGCCACGGCCCAGGCCACGGTCAATGTGGCGCCGCTCACGGCTTCGGCCACGGTGACCAGCGAGGTGCTGTGTTTTGGCGGCAGCCAGGGCAGCATCACGGCCTCGGCCACCGGCGGCGTGCCGCCCTACGAATACAGCCTCGATGGCCAGAACTGGCAGAGCAGCCCCCTCTTCGACAACCTGCCCGCCGGCACCTATGCCGTGCAGGTGCGCGACGCAGGGGGCGTGGTGGCCATCGCGCCGATGCTGACCCTCGGTGAGCCGCCAGCCCTCACCGCCACGGCCGCCGCCCACGACCACCTCATCGAGGTGATGGCTTCGGGGGGCACGCCGCCCTACACCTACAGCCTCGACGGCGGCCCCGCCCAGACGGACAATATCTTCACCGGCATCGATAGCAGCGGCAGCTACCTGGTGACGGTGGTCGACGCCAACGGCTGCACCGTCAGCCTCGTGCTCGACGTGTCGGTGGTCGAAGGGGCCGATATCGTCTTCAACGAGCCGGCCTGCGCCGGCGAGCCCGTGCAGATGGTGGTGAGCAACGTGATGGGCGGCACGCCGCCCTACGAGTACAGCCTCGACGGCGTGCACTGGCAGAGCGCGCCCGTGCTCGAAGAGGTGATCGCGGGCACCTTCTACGTGTGGGTGCGCGACGCCAACGGCTTCATCTGGCAGTCGCCGCCCTTCGTGGTGGACCTGACCCCGCTCGTGGTGGAAGCCACCGTGACCGGCAACGACGTGACGCTCTCGGCCACCGGTGGCGTGCCGCCCTACACCTGGAGCATCGACGGCACCACCTTCTTCGATTCGGCCACCTTCGAAGACCTGCCCAACGGCAGCTATACGGGCTACGTGGCCGACGCCAACGGATGCGTGCGCCAGGTGGGCTTCGTCATCGACGTGGTGCAGGGCGCCGCGCTCGACCTCACCCATGTGAGCTGCGCCGGCAGTGCCGACGGCGAAATCGCCATCAGCAGCGTGGACGGTGGCAGCGCGCCCTACCTCTACAGCCTCGACGGGCAGAGCTGGCAGAGCGAGCCGCTCTTCAGCGACCTGCCGGCCGGCACCTACATGCTGCACATACAGGACGCCTCGGGCTTCGTCTTCGTCATGGAGGTGACGCTCACCGAGCCGGCACCGCTGACGCTCGACGTGGCCGTCAGCGACGACACGCTCACGGCGCATGCGGCCGGCGGCACGCCGCCCTACCAGTACAGCCTCGACGGCGGCGCCACCTGGCAGGCCGACAGCACCTTCACCGGCCTGGACGCCGGCGACTACACGGTGCTGGTGCGCGACCTGAACGGATGCCTGGCCTTCGTAGAGGTGAGCGTGACGCCCAACGCCACGGCTGAAGCCGACCGCCTGCCCTTCGCGCTGTGGCCCAACCCCACCGACGGCATGCTCTATCTGCGCGTGCCGGAAGCAGGCCAGGCCACCATCGCGCTGTTCGACCTCACCGGCCGACGCGTGCGCCAGGAGGTCTGGCTTTCGCCAAACGAAGGGGCGGTGCACGCCCTCGAGCTCGGCGATTTGCCGGCAGGCAGCTACACGCTGCGCATCGTGCTCAACGACCGCGTCGGCGTCCGCCCGCTGGTCATCGTGCGCTGACACCCGACGCCCGCACCACGGCCCGAGCGCCATCCCGCTGCGGCGGGGTGGCGCTTCGGCTTTTCAGGGCCTGTGTGCGGCGCATGCGCACCCTCGAAGGCAGCCGATTCGTCGCCGCCGCACCACTTGGCCCCTGCTGTCGCCACCGCGCCCGGGCGACATTTGCCGAAAGGCGATAATTTGCCCTCATGATGCGCTTCCGCAAACGCTACCTCCTGCTCGCCCTGATCGGCGCAGGGCTGTGGGCCACCTGCCGCCTGCCGGCACTCAACTTCCGCACGCCCGACCAGACCCTGCTGCGCCAGCTCGGGAAAGCCGGGCAAGCGCATGTGGCCACGGGCAGCTATGAAGCAGGCGGCCACCACATCCACTACGTGCGCGCCGGCGCCGACACCTTGCCGCTGGTGATGGTGGTGCATGGCTCGCCCGGCGCCGCCTCGGCCGCCATGCCCTTCCTGAAGGACACCGCGCTGACGCGCCGCGCGCAGGTGGTGGCCCCCGACCGTCCCGGCTTCGGCTGGTCCGACTTCGGCCGGGCCGAGCCCTCGCTGCAGCGCCAGGCCGCCGCCCTCGCGCCCCTGCTGCGCGACACGCCCCGCCCCCGCATCCTCGTGGGGCACAGCTACGGCGGCCCCGTCATCGCGCGCATGGCCATGGACTACCCCGAGCTGGTGGACGGCCTGGTCATCGTGGCCGGCTCCCTGTCGCCCGAGCTGGAACCGCGCGAATGGTGGCGCGCCCCGCTCGACTGGCCCCTCGTCCGCTCCCTCATCCCGCCGGCATGGTGCGTGAGCAACGAAGAGATCGCGGCGCTGTACGACGAGCTGCGCGCCATGGAGCCGCTCTGGGCGCGCGTGCGTTGCCCCATCACGGTCATCCAGGGACAAAAAGACCGGCTCGTGCCACCCGGCAACGCCCACTACGTGCAGCGCATGGCCACCCACAGCCCGCGCGTGCAGCTGCGCCTGCTGCCCGACGGCAACCACTTCATCTTCTGGACGCGATACGCGCTCGTGCGCCAGGCCGTTATCGAACTGCTTGAACCAATCGAAGGCTGATTCCTTTCACCCGGGACCGGGTTTTTCCGGCTTCCGCCAAAAAATGCCACTGCATGTACCTGCTACTCGCCACCCTGCTGCTGACCACCATGCCGCCACCCGCCGACACGGGCACCCTGATCATCGAAGTGCAGGGCATAGAAGAAGTCGGCGGCTTCATCTGGGTGGGCCTCTACGACTCCGAAGCCCACTACATGGTCAAGGAAAAAGCCATCGTCAAGGGCTACGACGTGACGCACACGGGCACCATGCGGCTCGAGGTGCACGAGCTGCCGGCAGGGCGCTGGGCCATCGCCCTCTTCCACGACATCGACGGCGACGGCGAGCTGGACACCAACTACCTCGGCATCCCGAGCGAGCCCTACGCCTTCTCGCGCAAGCCACCCTCCAAATGGCGGGCGCCCCGCTACGACGAGGTGGCCATCCCCTTCCGGCCGCCCCTGCAGCGCCTCAGCGTCCGCCTCGAACGCTGGAGCCTGTAGCGCCACGAGCACGAAAGGCCACCCCAACGATGGGGCGGCCTTCCGGCAGAGGCCAGGGGCGCGCACGGTCGTCCCCCGACCAGGCAGCATCGCGCTGCACGACAAAGATGGGCCGCATGGCCCCGTGGTGCAAGCCCATGCCGCACTTTCCCGCAGCAATCGCTTGACTTTCCGGTTGATGCACCCGCATCTTTGCCCTGCGGCTCGTCCATCG
>CAYNYN010000114.1:0-10026 GCA_964401445.1 uncultured Saprospiraceae bacterium
AGGATTGAGTCCCCTGCTAAAATTGGTTGAGGGTTGAGGGTGTAGGGTTTGCCTTGACGCAGAGCCTGTCACCCAGGACTGGCGCTTGCTCATCCTGGCGGGAACTGACCCCTACATCGCTGCAAGCGCGGCTTCTCAACAAAGAGCATTACGAGTTTCGACACCGCGCGCAGCGCGGCTCAACCCTCAATGCCGGCCCCACAGTTCGACCACTGCCTTTTGGCGGGGCAGGCCTTTGGTGTCGTACCAGAAAACCACCTTGCGGATCACGCGCTTGCCGCCCGGCAGGTCGAGCACGCGGGTCTGGCCGCCAGCGCGGATATGCTTGCGAATGTGGAATTCCATGCGTTCGCCATTGCCGAAATGGACGACGACGCGATGCAGGTTGATGGGTGCCTTGCGCACTACCAGCTTGAGCGCTGTGAAGCGTCCTTCGCGTATCGTGACGGGAATCTCGTCCCTGTCGAGGCGGTAGTCCACCGTGCGCTGACCCAGCTTCTCCCAGCGGCCATGCCATGCGTCCTGGGTCGGGTAGGTAGCGGCCGTCGTCAGCAACACGAATCCAATCAAGGCCGCAAGGCCAAACAGTGGCGCAGCAAGACGTGCAAACACAGCTTTCATAAGGCATCCGTTTTTCGTGAAAAAAATGGATCGAACGCCCCCTTGGAGCCGGTCGGCTCGCGATCGTTTAACCCCTCGGTGCGGACTTAACAAAGTTTAACAATTGCGGCGCAGCACAGTGGCGCGCCAGTCGCAATGGCCTACACACTGCACCTTCTGATCGCATCGGCGAGCGAGAGGAACGGATGCGGACTGGTGGGGATGAATTCCTGGGCCACGTAGCCGTCGAAGCCCGTGTCGGCGATGGCGCGCATGATGGCGGGGTAGTTGAGCTCCTGCGTGTCGTCGATTTCGTGGCGGCCGGGCACGCCGGCCGTGTGATAGTGGGCGATGTAGTCCTTGTACCGCGTGATGGTGGCGATGATGTCGCCTTCCATGATCTGCATGTGGTAGATGTCGTACAAGAGCTTGAAGTGGTCCGACCCGATTTTGTCCACGAGGGCCACGCCCCAGGGCGTGTGGTCGCACTGGTAGCCCTTGTGGTCCACCTTGCTGTTGAGCAGCTCCATGATGAGGCGGATGCCGCGCTTTTCTGCCTGGCGCACGAGGGGGTCCAGTCCGCGGGCGCAGTGTTCGATGCCGTCGGCGTCGCTGATGCCGTCGCGATTGCCCGAAAACACGATCACCTGCCCGATGCCGGCATCGGCGGCCTGGTCGATGAGGCGGGCGTAGGTGGCCTGCAGCTCGGCGTGATACTTCGGGTTGTTGAAGCCTCGCGTCAGGCTGGCCCTGGCGTGGGTAGCCACGGCGCAGGTGAGCCCATGCTTTCGCAAAACGGGCCACTCGTCGGGCGTCGTCAGCTCGATGCTTTCGATGCCGAGGGGCTTCACGCGGGCGCACAGCTCGTCGAGGGGCACGCGCTGGAAGGTCCAGCGACAGAGCGAATGTTTGAATTTGCGCTGCGGGGCGCCATTTGCCGAAAGGCGGACCGCCTCAACGGCCTCGGGGCTGCGCGAAAAAGCTGAGAAGGGGGCCATGGCCATTCCCGCCAGGCCCATGGCGGCGCGGGCAAGCCAGTGTCGTCGGGTGAAGGTCATGATGATGAACGTTGATTGTTGAGCGATGATCGTTGGCAGCAGGGGATGCTCGCAAAATAACTATTTTGGCCCGACCAATGACGCAAAACGAAATGCAATGAAAACGATAAAAGGTCCCGCCATTTTCCTGGCCCAGTTCATGGGCGACCAACCGCCGTTCGATTCGCTCGACCACATCTGTGCCTGGGCTGCCTCGCTCGGCTACGTGGGCGTGCAGATACCCACGTGGGAGTCGCGCCTCATCGACCTGAAACTGGCCGCAGAGAGCAAGGACTACTGCGACGAGCTGAAGGGGCGCGTGGCTGCCCACGGGCTCGAGATCACGGAGCTGAGCACTCACCTGCAGGGGCAGCTCGTGGCGGTGCATCCGGCCTATGACACCCTGTTCGATGCCTTCGCGCCGGCCGAGGTGCACGGCAACCCCAAGGCGCGTACCGAGTGGGCCACACAGCAGCTGCTCTGGGCCGCCAAGGCCAGCCGCAACCTCGGCCTCGACGCCCATGTCACCTTCTCGGGAGCGCTCGTCTGGCCCTACCTGTACCCCTGGCCGCAGCGGCCGGCAGGGCTGGTGGAGACGGGCTTTGCCGAGCTGGCGCGCCGCTGGAAGCCCATCCTCGACGCCTTCGACGAGCAGGGCGTGGACGTGTGCTACGAGCTGCATCCGGGTGAAGACCTGTTCGACGGCGCCACTTTCGAGCGCTTCGTCGATGCCGTGGGCGGCCACCCGCGCGCCTGCATCAACTACGACCCCAGCCACTTCGTGCTGCAGCAGCTCGACTACCTGGCGTTCATCGACCTGTACCACGAGCGCATCAAGGCCTTCCACGTCAAGGATGCCGAATTCAACCCCGACGGTCGGCAGGGCGTGTACAGCGGCTATGCCGGCTGGGTGGAGCGGGCCGGTCGCTTCCGCTCGCTGGGCGATGGCCAAGTCGATTTCAAGGGTATCTTCAGCAAGCTGACCCAGTATGGCTATGGCCGCTGGGCCGTGCTCGAGTGGGAGTGCTGCATCAAGTCGGCCGAGCAGGGTGCGCGTGAAGGTGCCCCCTTCATCAAGGCACACATCATCGAGGCCACGCAGAAAGCATTCGACGACTTCGCCGGTGCCGGCACCGACGAGCAAGCCATTCGCCGGTTGCTCGGCCTTGACCGTTAACGCCCGCTCATGGAATGGATGACCATAATGGAGTGGGTGGCCACGGGCTTTGGCATCGTGTGCGTGTGGCTGATGGCCCGCCAGAACATCTGGGGCTGGCCGGCCGGCATCGTCACCACGGCCATCTACTCGTGGATTTTCCTCGAGTCGAAGCTGTATTCCGATGCCATACTCAACGTCATCTACGTCCTGCTCAACGTCTACGGCTGGTGGTACTGGCTCACGCGGCGCGACGAGGCGCAGCACGAGTTGCCCGTCACCACGCTTGCGCAAATGGCGCGGGTGGGGTGGGGCGCCTTCATCCTCGCCGGTGCGGCGGCCTGGGGCTGGTTCATGGCCACCCATACCGATGCCGATTTCCCGTATTTCGACGCCTTCACCACGGTGGCCAGCCTCGTGGCCCAGTACCTCATGGCGCGCAAGAAGCTCGAAAACTGGATCATCTGGATCATCGTGGACGTGGTGGCCATACAGATCTACTACCTCAAGGGACTCTACGTCACGTCCTTCCTGTTCGTCGTATATCTGGGACTGAGCATCAAGGGCTGGATCGACTGGAAGCGGTCGATGACCGCTCTGGCAGTGGCAAAAGCTGAAAGCCGATGAACAACGAGGACGCTTTCGCAAAATATCAGGCTTGGAACGAGTTGGTGGCCCCCCTGCCGCGGCCCTGTGCCCTGGTGGATCTGGACGCCATGAATGCCAACATCCTCGCAGTCAAGGAGCGGGCCCATCCCAAAAAGGTGCGGCTGGCCACCAAATCGGTGCGCTGCGTGCGCCTGCTCGAGCATTTGCTGCAAAGCGAACCCCTGTTCGAAGGGCTCATGGCCTGGCATCCGCTCGAGGCCGTCTTCCTGAGCCAGCGCGGCTTCGACGACATCCTCGTGGCCTATCCGTGCATGCACGCCGAGGCCCTCGATGCCGTGGCGCGGGAAAACCAGCGGGGCAAGCACCTCGTGCTGACCGTCGATTGCGAGGCTCACGTAGCCCGCATCGAGCAGGTGGCGGCACGCAGCGGCGTCACCATCCCGATCTGCATCGACGTGGACATGTCGTCGCGCTGGCCCGGCCTCCACTTCGGCGTGCGGCGCTCGCCCCTGTGGCAGCCCGAAGAGGTGCGTCGCCTGGCCGAGCGCATCCAGGCATCGCCCTTCCTCTACCTCGACGGCCTGCTCACCTACGAGGCGCAGATCGCCGGCCTGCCCGACCGCCTGCCGTCGTTGGGCTGGAAGCGCTGGCTGGTGCCCTGGCTCAAGCGGCTGTCGCGTGCCGAGGTGCAGCGGCGCCGCCAGGCCGTGGTTCATGCCGTGGCCGACTTCAACCTGCGCTTCGTCAATGCCGGCGGCACCGGCTCACTGGCCACCAGCGCCGCCGAGCCGTGGGTGACCGAAGTGACGGCCGGCTCGGCCTTCTTCGCCCCGGCACAGTTCGACTACTACGCCGAGCGGCCCTTCGTGCCGGCGGCTTTCTTCGCCCTCGAGATCGTGCGGCAGCCCCGCCCCGGCATCGTCGTCTGCCAGATGGGCGGCTACGTGGCCTCGGGACCGCCGGCATGGGAGCGCCTGCCCCGGCCCTGGCTGCCTGCCGAGCTGGAACTGCTGCCCGACGAAGGTGCCGGCGAGGTGCAGACGCCCCTGCGCCTGCGCGCCGAGTGGCCCCTCGAACTGGGCGACGTGGTCTTTTTCCGCCACTTCAAGGCAGGTGAGCTGTGCGAACATTTCAGTCACCTCTATCTGGTGCAGGATGGCCGCATCGTCGATCGCGTGCCGACGTATCGGGGAGAGGGGGTTTTCTGAGAGGAGAGAGGAGAGAGGAGAGAGGAGTGAGGGGTTGGCAAATTGATTGGGAAACCTTAGGTTTGGAATGCGATTATCGCAACTTGAACGACACCTCAAACCTGTTATCATGGCTGAAGTTTTCAGGCACCATCATTTGGATGTCTATAAGCTGGCCTTTGAAGCCGCCATGGAGATTTTCAGCCTGAGCAAAGGCTTTCCCAGGGAAGAAAAATTTTCGTTGACGGACCAGATCCGCCGCTCTTCCAGATCCGTATGTGCGAATATTGCAGAAGCATTTCGCAAGCGGAAATACACCAATGCGTTCATTGCCAAACTTTCTGATTGCGAAGCCGAAGCGGCGGAGACCCAGTGCTGGCTGGATTTCGCTTTCCATTGTCATTATCTGACACCAGAGGAACACCAGCGTCTTTACGAGAGATATGACCAAATAATCGGCAAGCTGGTCAATATGGCCCGGTTCCCTGAAAAATGGAAACCCGGCACATGATCTCTCCTCTCTCTTCACTCCTCACTCCTCACAGAACTACCCCATCGCCGCCACTACTTCCTTCACTTCGGGAACCATGCGCTTGAGCATGCCTTCGATGCCCGCCTTGAGCGTGACGGTCGAGGAGGGACAGCCGCTGCAGGCGCCCTGCATGGTCAGATAGACCACCCCGTTTTCGTAGCGGTTGAACTCGATGTTGCCGCCGTCCATCTCTACGGCCGGCTTGACGTAGGTGTCGATCAGCTCCTTGATCTTGCGCACGATGACGGCCTCGTCTTCGCTGTATTCCATGCCTACGCCGCGTTCTTCTTCGAGCTTGGCCACGTACTCGTCGAAGCCTTCCTTCACCACGGGCTTGCCTTCCTGCACGTAGTTCTTGATGAACTCCTTGAGGCGCAGCATGATGTCGGCCCAGTCGTAGTTGTTGTGCTTGGTGATGCTGACGAAGTTGTTGCAGATGTAGACCCCTTTGACGTAGGGCTGCTTGAACAGCTCGGTGGCCAGCGGCGACCACTCCTGCGCCAGGTCCGGATCCTGGAAATCGGCCGTGCCGCGATACAGGATGCGGTTGGTCACGAACTTGAGCGTTTCGGGGTTGGGCGTCTGTTCGGTATAGATGAGGACGGGACTCTTCGTTTTCGTTTCCATCTTTGCGCAAATGATTTATCTGGACTGAATAATGAATACGCGTGCAAAGGTAACACTTACCCTCTGGTCGGGTTTACTGCTGCTGTCGTTTTCGGCCTGTGGGCCAAGCGAAGAGGGTAGGCCGCGCGTGGCATGGTACCACTGGCAACAGCGCTGGCAGCCTGCCGACAGCCTGTGGCGCTGGGCCGACCCTGAGGGCGAGGCGATCTGGTACGTGCGCTTTTTCGATATCGACTTGCCGGAGGGCAGTGCCGGGCCCGTGCCCGTGTCGCGGCTGGAGTGGGGCAGGCCGCTGCCCGACACCCTGGCCGCCGCCATCTTCCTCACCACGCGCGCCCTCGAGGCGGTGCCGACTGACAGCCTGCCCGCCCTTGCCCGCAAGACGTGGCGCCTGCTCGAACAGATGAGCCGCGCTGCCGGCGTCCACCTGGCCGAGGTGCAGATGGACTGCGACTGGACGCTGTCGCTGCGCGACAAGTACTTCCATTTTCTTTCCGCCTTTCGGCAAATGCTGCCCGCCGACCGCGTGCTTTCGGCCACCATCCGCCTGCATCAGGTCAAATGGGCCGGGCGCACGGGCGTGCCGCCGGTGGATCGGGGCATGCTGATGGTGTACAACACCGGCGACGTGCGCGATCCGGCCACCCGCAACTCCATCCTCGAAACGGAAGTGCTGCAGCAGTACCTCACGGGCTTCGAGGCCTACCCTCTGCCGCTCGACGTGGTGTGGCCCGTGTTCGGCTGGGGCGTGGTGTTTCGCGAAGGCCGCTTCGTGCGGCTCATCAGTCCGCTGTCGGCTGCCGCCTTGCGCGACACGGCGCGTTTTGCGGAAGCGGGAGACCACCATTTTGCCGTAAGGCAGAGTACCTACCTCGAGGGCCATTACCTCTATGCGGGCGACACCATCCGGCTGGAGGCCGTACCTTTCGACACGCTGCTGCTGGCGGCGCGCATGCTGCGCCAGGCCATGCCCCGCCCGCCGGAGCGCGTGGCTTTCTATCACCTGAACCCGTTCGTACCGCAAAACTGGACGCATGAACAACTTCGCCGGATCGTCGAAGCGATGGCCCCTTAGGGCCTTGCTGGTGCTGTGCCTCTTGCCCCTGCTGCCTGCGCCCGTGCGCACGGGCTGCGGCCCCTTCGACAGTGGCTTTGCGGGCTACTCGTTCTTCCGTCCGTCGGTATGGGTGCAGGAGCGCGCCTTTCTGCCGTTCTACCTCGGCATCGACGATGCGGTGCGCTACTATCGCTCGGTAGAACAGAAAAAGGAGCGCGACAACGTGCTCGAATGGACCGAGCGCGTCTGCCGCGAAGCACGACCCGAAGACGTGTACTTCCTCGTGTACAAGGCCGATCTGTCGGATGTCCAGATGCTGCGCTCGGCCGCTGCCAGCCAGAAACTCCCGGTGCCTCCGCGCCTGCAAGGCAACACCTTCGCCGAGTTTTTGTACGCGCAGCGCTGCCTCGAGACGCTCGACTATCTGGCTTTCGCCAAAAAATGCGAGCCCTGGGTCACCGCCCCCGATCCCTGGACCTTGCCCGCGCGCGACACCGCAGCCATGGCCCACCTCGAAGCCGAAGGCCGCAGGGCCTTCCGCAAAACCAAATCGGACTACATGCGGCTGCGCTACGCCTACCAGCTCGTGCGCCTGGCCCACTACGCGGGCAGGTACCAGCACACGCTCGACCTGTACGATGACCTGATGCCCAAGATCGATCCCGACAAGGCGCGCATGGACGACAGCCTGCTGCCCTGGTGGATCCTCGGCCACTATGCCGGCGCCCTGCACGGTCTGGGCCGGCGCGTCGAAGCCTCCTACCACTTCGCCCGCATCTTCCTGAACTGCCCCAGCCGCCGCGAGTCGGCCTACCGCAGCTTCGACATCCGCACCGACGAGGAGTGGCGGGCCTGCCTGGCCCTCTGCGTGGACGACCGCGAGCGGGCCACCCTCTACGCCATCCGGGGCAGTGCCCCCGACAGCCGCGCCCTCGAAGAGATGCGCCACATCTACGGCCTGTGGCCCGAAGGGCCCTGGCTCGAGATGCTGCTGGTGAAGGAGCTGCACGAGCTGGAGCGCGACCTGCTGGGCCTGGCCTTCAACGACCGGGCCGAGCAGAACCGCCGGCGCTACCACATCCCCCGCGACCGCGCCGGCGCCTATGCCATCGAGCTGGAAGCTTTCGTGCGGCAGGTGCTCGAGGAAGGCAAGGTGCCCCACCGGCCGCTGTGGCTCATGGCCCTGGGCTACCTGCAAACGCTGCGCGGCGATTACTACGCCGCTTCGCGCACCTTCGAGCAGGTGGTGCCCCGGCTGAAGCAGCCCGAGCTGCGCGAGCAGCTCGACGCCATGCAGTGGGCCCTGCGCATCAGCTCGTGGCTGCAGCTGACGCCCGAGATCGAGGACGAGGTGTTCGATTTCGTGCGCGACAACCCCATCTACCGCAAGTATCCCGACTTCAAGGACTTCGTGGCCGACAAGATGACGTGGCTGTATCGGCGCGAGGGGCGGCCCGGACTGGCGTTTCTGTGCCAGCACCCGTGGCGCGACCTGCTCTACGACCCGAAGATGGAGCTGGTGGACGACATCCTCGCGGCGGCACGCAACCCGCGCTCGCGCTTCGTGCGCTGGCTCACGCGCGATGCCGAAGGCAACAGCCTCGAGCCCTGGCTGCTCGACGTCAAGGCCACCTTGTATTTGCAACAAAACCAGCTCGAAGCGGCATGGCAGGTGTATCAGGACGTGCCGCGCACCATGTGGGACGACCTGCTGCAGGTGGAGCCGTTCGTCACTTCGTTCAAGGAACGCGTGCACGTGCCGCTCTCGCTCGACTCGGCATCGATGTACAACCGCGGCGAGCTGATACAGGAGCTGCTCGACCTGGAATACCGCACGCGCGCCGAGCCCGACCGCAATGCGCGCTACTACTTCCGCCTCGGCCTGGCGTGGTACAACATGACCTATTTCGGGCAGGCGTGGAAAGCACTCGACTACTATCGCTCGGGCGCGAGCTGGAGCCGCCTGTACCAGACGCAGCTCTTCCCCGTGCCGGGCCGCGAAGGCGTGTTCAACCGAGAGTACACCGACTGCAACCGCGCGCTGTACTACTTCGAAAAGGCGCGCTTGCAGGCCCGCAGCCGTGAGTCGCAGGCCAAGGCCGCCTTCATGGCTGCCCGCTGCGAGCGCAACAACTACTTCACCAGCCCCGACTACCAGCCACCGCCCTGCGCCGACTGTATCCCGCTGATGCCGGATGAATATCTGACCCATTTCGCCATGCTGAAAGACTACTACAGCGACACGGAGTTTTACCAGCAGGCCATCAGGGAGTGCTCGTGGTTTGCGGCGTATGCGCGCAAGTGATCGAGCGGCATTTCTCCTTATTTTTGCGGGCAAAAAAGCCGACGCATGACCAACCGGACGCTCATCCTTGGCGCCACCGGCAAGACGGGTACCGAGCTGGTGGACTTGCTGACCCGGGCCGACCGCATGCCCCGTGCCGCCATCCGCAACCGACAGCGGGCCAGCGCGCATTTTGCGAAAGCCAATCTGCCGCTCGAACAAATCGCCTTTCGCGAATTCGACTATGCGCGTCCCGAGACCTGGGAGGCGGCCCTGCAGGGCATCCATTCGGTGTATCTGGTGGCGCCACCCAAGGAGCTGGGGCCCGAGCCGGCACGCGCCTTCCTCGAAAAGGCCGTGGAGAAAGGCGTCCGTCACGTCACCATGCTCAGCGGCGCCACCACCGGCGACATTCCGGGCAGCCTGCTGAACGAGGTGGAATCGTATGTGCAGGAGCTGACCCCCTCGTGGACCATCCTGCGGCCGAGCTGGTTCATGCAAAACATGCTCGGATGGCTGGGCGGCACCATCCGCAAGGAAGCGCAGTTCTACACGCCGGCAGGCCAGGCGCAGACGCCCCTCATCGACGTGCGCGACATCGCCGAGGTGGCCCTGTCCACCCTCGACGGCAGCTTTCACGGCCGCATTCTCACCCTCACCGGTCCCGAGCTGCTTACCTACGACGACGTGGCGCGCCTCATCAGCATCGCCGTGGGCACGCCCGTGCGCCACATCGCCCTCGAGGAAGACGAATTCCGGCGCCTCATGATCGAGGAGTACGGCTGGACCCCCGGCGCCGCCGAACACACGGTCAATCTCTTCCGGTTCGTGCGGGAAGGCAAGGAAGCCCGCCTCACGCCCGATGTCGAAGAGGTGCTGGGGCGCCCGCCGCGCACCTTCGCCGATTTTGCGAAAGCGCATCGCAAGGCGTGGATGT
>CAYNYN010000115.1:0-6460 GCA_964401445.1 uncultured Saprospiraceae bacterium
TTTGCCGAAAGGCAAAAAAAGAAAAAACCCCGGCAGGCCGAAGCGCGCCGGGGCTTGTGCAGTTTCCTTATCGCTCACGCGGGGTGTTCGACAAGGAATATTGCCTCCTATTTCCTGTTTTTCAGTTCATCCAAATATCGTTCCAATTCTAATTCGTCGTAGATGAGCACCTCGCGGGGCTTGCTGCCCTCGGCCGGTCCCACGATGCCGAGCGCTTCGAGCTGGTCCATGATGCGGCCGGCGCGGTTGTAGCCCAGCTTGAGGCGGCGCTGGATCATGGAGGTGGAGCCGTGCTGGTTCTGCACCACGAGGCGGGCCGCCTCTTCCCACAAGGGGTCGAGGTCGTCCATGCTGAAGGAACCGGCGCCGCCGGGCCCTTCCTCGTCGCCCACGTATTCGGGCAGGTAGAAGGGCTCGGGATAGCCGGGCTGTTGGGCGATGTACTCGATGACGCGCTCCACCTCGGGCGTATCGACGAAGGCGCACTGCAGGCGGATCATGTCGCCGCCCACGGAGAAGAGCATGTCGCCGCGACCGATGAGCTGCTCGGCGCCGCCGGCGTCGAGGATGGTGCGCGAGTCCACCTTCGAGGCCACCTTGTAGGCGATGCGCGCGGGGAAGTTGGCCTTGATGACGCCGGTGATGATGTTGACCGAGGGGCGCTGCGTGGCGATGATGAGGTGGATGCCCACGGCGCGGGCCAGCTGCGCCAGGCGCCCGATGGGCAGCTCGATCTCCTTGCCGGCCGTCATGATGAGGTCGGCAAACTCGTCGATGATGAGCACGATGTAGGGCAGGAAGCGGTGCCCCTTGAGGGGGTTGAGCTTGCGCTCGATGAACTTCTGGTTGTACTCGCTGATGTGGCGCACCTGCGCTTTCTTGAGCAGGTCGTAGCGCTGGTCCATCTCTATGGTCAGCGAGTTGAGGGTGTGGATCACCTTGTTGGTCTCGGTGGTGATGGGCTCGTCCTCGCCGGGCAGGAAGGCCAGGAAGTGCTTGTCGAGGCGCGAATAGGGGAACAGCTCCACCTTCTTGGGGTCGATGAGCACGAGCTTGATCTGCGAGGGGTGCTTCTTGTACAGCAGGCTCATCAGGATGGCGTTGATACCGACCGACTTGCCCTGGCCGGTGGCACCGGCGATGAGCAGGTGGGGCATCTTGGCCAGGTCGGCCACGAACACCTCGTTGCTGATGGTCTTGCCCAGGGCGATGGGCAGGTCCATGCGCGCCTTTTTGAACTTTTCGCTCAGCAGCACCTCCTTCATCGACACGATCTGCTTGCGCTTGTTGGGCACCTCGATACCGATGGTGCCGCGCCCGGGGATGGGCGCGATGATGCGGATGCCCAGGGCGGCGAGGCTGAGCGCGATGTCGTCTTCGAGGTTCTTGATCTTGGAGATGCGCACGCCCGGCGCCGGCACGATCTCGTAGAGGGTGACGGTGGGGCCGATGGTGGCGCGTATCTTGGTGATCTCGATCTTGTAGTTGAGCAGCGTCTCGATGATCTGGTCCTTGTTGGCTTCCAGCTCGGCGCGGTCCACCTCGACGTGGTCGTCGGCATAGTCGTTGAGCAGGGCCAGGATGGGCGGCTCGTAGGTGCTCAGCTCGAGCGTGGGGTCGTACGGCTCGGTATGGTCTTCGTTCTGGGCCTGCACCTGCTCCGACTGGGTCAGGGCAGCGGGCGCGTCGTCAGTGGTGGCGGCTTCGGGCGTGCCGTTGCCATTGGCTGCAGGGGCCGGCGCCTCGATCTCGAGCTCGGCCTCGCCGGGCTTGATGGTTTGTTTTTTGGTGCTGGTCTTTTGCACGGGCTCTTCGAAGTCGAGCTGCAGCTGCTCTTCGAGCGAGGTGGTCTTGCGCTCGGGCCTCCGGCTGCGCTCCGAGGCGGGGCGCAGGGTAGCCGGCTGCTCGGGCGGCGTTGCCTCGTCCGGCAGCGGGGCGGGCGGGCGGCGTTTGCGGTAACGCCGATCGAAGAGGCCCATGAGCTGATCGCGCCCCTCGGCCACCAGCTCGCGGAACGAAGTCTCGTTGAAGTCGGGGTTGATCAGCCAGGTGAGGGCCGCCAGGATGACGAAGATGAACAGCAGGGCCAGGCCGGCCGTGCCGAGGAAGTTGCGCAGCCAGACCATCAGGCTTTCGCCAAACGCCCCCCCGAAGGGAAAGGCCGCCGAAGGAAAGAGGAACTCGAGCAGCACGCTGAAAAAGACCAGTCCGATGACCGTCCAGCGCACCGCCGGCCACAGCCGATGCAGCTTGTCGCCGCGGATCAGGCCGATGCCCAGCCGGCTCAGCAACCACACGAACAGGAACGAAGGCAGCCCGAAACCCCAGTAGAAAAAGAAATTGGACACGATGGCCCCCAGGCGGCCCAGCCAGTTGGCCATGCTCAGCTCGCTCTGGAAGAGCAACGACCACGAGAAGCGCAGCACCTTGTCCTGGTCCTCGCGCCAGGTGAACAGATAGCTCGTAAAGGCGATGAACAGGTACAAGGCCAACAACAGGCACAGCAATCCGGCCAGCTTCCTGACGCGTTCGTCCTGAATCTCGAATGGTAGCTCTTTTTGTCCCTTCCGTCCGGTCTTTTTAGCCATGCTGAAAATTGCCGTTTGTGCTGCAGCGGACGCACTGCAGCCATAGTGTTTCACAGTGTAGTGTGCATGCGCGAGGCCCTATAGCGCCAGGCAAGTGTTCCGAGTGTGTGGCACGTCGCGTGCGCGTATCGACTTACAAAAATAGGGAATCCCTGCTTGCCGCCCTGTCAGTCGATTTCGAGGCGGTCGAACAGCTCGTCGAGTTCGTCGAACGATTTGTAGCCGACCTTTTCCTCCTCGCCACCAAACACGTTGATGCCCATCGGCTTCAGGGCAGCCAGCACCTCGTCGGTGGCCTCGGCCTCGAAGGGCATGGAGAGGATGACCGGCCAGCTTGCGCAAACGCGCTGCAGGCGCGCCCGCACCGCCGCATCGGCCGCCACACGCGACCAGTCGAGGCCGGCGGCGTCGAGCCGCAGCACGAAGGCATCCACGAGGGGGGCGCGCCGCGCCATCAGCGCTTCCATGCCGTCCAGGTCATCGGCATCCCAGATGATCTCGTGCAGCACCTGCACGCCATATTGCTGTCGCAACACCTCTTCGGCCGTGAACATGCCGACCTGGATGGCGTCCAGCTTGAGCAGATCGACGGCGGCGCGCAGCTCCACGTCGGAAGGCATGGCAAACTCGCCCGTGATGGCTACGCCGTCCACCCATTCGGCTATGGCCATCACCTCCATGGGCGGCACGTGTGTAGGGGTGCCGGGCGTGAGGTCGAACCCCAGCCAGGTGACGCCGCGCGCAGCAAAATAACGGGCGTCGGTAAGGTTGGTGACGGCACTGGCCTTGACTTTCGTTTTGAGCATACGTGTCGGTATTTTCTCTTTCCACCCCGGCTGGTCATACGTACCCGCCCTCGTGAAAGCGACGCGAAATTAGCCCCTCGCATCGCTCCTTTGCAAATCGGCACTGGATTGGGAGACGGAGAGAGGGAGAGGAGTGAGGAGTGAGGAGTGTCGTTGCGTGAGGCCAAAACGCTCAACGCTACACGCTCAACCCTCAACCGATTCGACCGATTCACCCGGTTTGACCAAACTCTGTGGTCCCCCGTTCGTGCTCTGTGAAACTCTGTGTAACAAAAGCGTCTGAAAACAGGGGTTTTGAAAAACAGGAACCGATTTTACCTGGGCTTGGTGAAAAAGTCGATGGACGCACAAGCACCACCCCCCCAAAAACCCCTGCAAATCAACCTTAAACACTAAACTTTAAACTTTAAACCAAATATTCAACCTCATCCCTCCTACCACTTCGTCCGGAGCATATTGACTTACTTTGCCCCCTCATCGTTCCACCGAAAAATCCGGCCACACATGAAAACCCTCACGGTCCAGCAACTGCGGGAGAAACTGAAGGAAGGACAGGACGTGCACCTGCTCGACGTGCGCGAGCCCTGGGAACACGAAGAGTTCCACATCGGCGGGCGTCTCATCCCCCTCGGTCAGCTGCCGACGCGCCTTTCCGAGCTCGACGACTGGAAGGACTCCGAGGTCATCTGCTATTGCCGCAGCGGCAACCGCAGCCAGATGGCCTGCATGCTGCTCGAACAGGCCGGATTCCGGCAGGTGTACAACCTCGAAGGGGGCATGCTGGCCTGGCAGGAGCAGCCCGAAGGATGACCCTGCTGCCCCAGGGCGCGCCTCACTCCGCCGCCCGATAGTACAGCACCACCTCGTTTTCCGGACGGAACAGCGCGCGCGCCACGCGCAGCACGTCGTCGGCCTGCACCCGACGATAGTTGAGGTGCTCGCGCTGGATGAGCGACACGTCGCCCAGCATGTCGAAGAAAGCCAGGTTCAGGGCTTTGTGCAACACCTGGATCTCGCCGAACAGCAGGTTCGCTTCGGCCTTGTTGCGCACCTTTTGCAGCTCGCGCTCGGGCACCGGCTCGTGACACAGGCGATCCACCTCCTCGCGCAGGGCTCGCTCCAGCTCCTCGATGCGCACGCCATTGGCCGGCCGGCCCTCGATGACGAACAGGCCGGGCCCCACATGCGACGAAAGATAGCAGTCGAGATAGCTGGCCATGCGCCGCTCCTTGATCAGCCGCCGATACAGGCGGGCCGAGGGGCCATTGTCGAGCAGGTCGCTGATCAGGTCGATGGCGTGATAGTCGGGATGGTCGCGGGGCGGCATGTGCCATGCCAGGAAAAGGGCATCCACCGGCGCATGGCCGCGCACCTCACCCACGCGCGGTCCTCGGGGCCGCTCCTCGGGCAGGGTGCGGTCGGGCGGCGGCCCCGAAGGGATGTCGCCAAACCAGGTTTCCGCCAGGCGCAGGCTCTCGTCGGGATCGACGTTGCCGGCAATGACCAGCGTGGCGTTGGAGGGGCGGTAGTATCTTTCGTAAAAACGCAGGGCATCGGCCCGTGCGATGGCACGCAGATGGGCTTCCGACAGCCCAATGGTGGGCCACCGATACGGATGGGTCTCCCACGCCAGCCCCAGCAAATGGTGCCAGGCATCGCCCCACGGCTCGCCGTAGTTGGCCTCCTTGAACTCTTCGATCACCACACTGCGCTGCACCTCGAGCACCTCCTCGTCGAGCTTCAGGCAACACATGCGATCGCTCTCCAGCCACAGCGCCACCTCGAGGTGGGCTGCCGGCAGGGTGTCGTAATAGTTGGTGGCGTCGGCGTTGGTGAAGGCGTTGTTTTCGCCGCCGGCGAGCTGGATGGCCTCGTCGAAGTCGGGCACGTGGGCCGAGCCGCCGAACATCAGGTGCTCGAACAGGTGGGCCAGCCCCGTGCGATGGCGCGGATCGTCGCGCGACCCCACGCGGTACAGCACGTTGACGGCCACCAGCGGCGTCTCGACGTCGCGATGCACGATGACGCGCAGGCCGTTGGCCAGCGTTGCAGCCTCGAATGGAATCACGCGCTATTGCCGTTTGGTGAAGAAAGGCTGCAAAGATACGGGCATCGGGCGGGCTTCGCAGCCCACAACTCAAACCAGGTCCTCCGGCGAGACCGCCTCATCCGCAGCACCTTGCTCCGAGGTCTGACCCAGCCCGGTCAGCTCGGCAAAGGCCACCCACAAGCCGCCGTAAATGGACAAAGCAACCCATAAAAGGAGCAGGATAATAGCGAAGAACAATACCAGGCCGACGACCACTCCCACTCCGCTACCGATAGCCATGAAGTAAGCCACTCCGACCATCAACACCATGGCCCCTACCATGATCCCGAAGTATGCCAGGTAGTACTCAAAAAAGGAAAACCAGCGACGCGACACCAACTGCCGGCTCTTTTCCAGGCACTGCCAGATCCCGTATTCCGGAACGAACAGCGCAAAGTAATAGGCAAAAGAATAGGCTACCGCCAGGTAGATAAGCGGGATCAGGTTGAGCCACACCACGATGAAAGGCTTCGACATGAACACAGACGGATCCAGAGGCTCGGTGCCGAAGGGATCCTCCAGATAGGAAAAATACCAGTCAATGATGCCGGCTCGTTCCAGCGCGAAAAGCGAAGGCGAATACACGAGCAGAAAAATGAGCGCATTCAGGGCATACACTCCCGCCATGCGCTTCCACAGGTCGAAGCGGAGCACGTCGAAAAAGTTGCCGAAGTCGCGCCATTTGCCCGCCCAGATCAGATAATACGCCCAGATCAGGCCTGCCGAGAAGAGCGGCGCTACGACGAACTGGTTGACCAATGGCCCAAGGACAGGTATGAAGGCGAGGAAAAGGCCGATTAATACGTAAACCACAAAAATGCCCGTGAAGGCCCACTTCTTTTCCCAGGTCAGCCGCAGCCCCCGCAACAGGGCTTTCATGAGATGCGGCTCGTAGCCATGCTCGATCAGGTGCTCGATGCGTTCGGCGGGGATCTGAGGTGCTTGCATCTGATTGCCTTTTCAGGTGAACAATGAGA
>CAYNYN010000115.1:6560-9968 GCA_964401445.1 uncultured Saprospiraceae bacterium
CAAAAAAAGCCCTGCCACCACGGCAAGGCTTTTTCCGAAAGGAGGAGGGCGCCACCGATCAATTCACGCCGAAATCGGTGAGGCGGTATTTCACCTTGTAAATCTTGCGCACGTCGGCCACATCCACCTCGTAGGGCGGATACACGTCCTTGTTGTCGGAAATGAGGCGCAGGCGCACCACCTTGTTCTGGCCATCGCGGATCTGCTGGATGCGCTTGGCCACCACGCCATCGGTCACCACCACGTACACCTGGTTGTCGCGCAGCGGGCGGCCGGGCTCGATTTCTTCGCACACCACGATATCGCCATTGGTGATGGTGGGCAACATACTGTCGCCCTCGATTTCGAAGGCCATCAGGTTGCTGCCCTCCAGGCCCGGGATGTGGAAGCGCTTCAGCTCGTCCTTGACCCCCTCGATGCCCTCGAGCACGAAACCGGCCTGGGCACGCACGGGCACCAGCATGATGTTGCCGCGGTTCATGGGTTCGAGCAGGTCCAGCGAGCCCACCGGCAGTTCGCCATCGGCCACACTTTCGTTCAGAAACATCTGGTTGTCCAGCCCGAACAGGAAGTTGGCATTGACGCCGTAGTGGTGGCACAGCTTCAGGATCTGGTCGAGGGTGATGTTGCGCTGCCCCTTGAGGATGTTGTTGATGACGTGGTTGTAGGTGTCGAGCTTCTTGGCAAGGTCCGATTTGCCCTTGATCAGCCGCATTTCCTCGAGCGTCTGGTATACCTGCCGGAAGCGCCTGTTGACGATGTGATCGAAGAAGTTGCCCATTCGATAAATTTTTTGTTTCAAAAAGTTTGCTTCGTAAAACTTTTTGTTTCTAAATTTGCTGGTGCATGCAAAAAGCAAACACCGTGATGTGGGAATCAAACGTAAAAATACAAGGATTTATCAAAATGATGTGATCATGAACGCGCCCAGGTCAAATGATTTCGTTTGGTACAACACTTTTTCCACCGACTTTTCCACACGGCCGCGCAAGCCGCAGCCCCATGTGCGCCGCAGCTTCAAAGCGGCACCGCTCTGGCTCGTACTCAAGCGGCTGGGCTCGGCCCTGCGCAAGGTGAGCGCCGCATGGGGCCACCGCATGGGCCGGCACATGGCCGAGCGCGGCTGGACCGCCTTCCTGCCCTGGATCAAAGGCGGCACCGTGGCGGTGGTTTTTCTCATCGTGCTCAATGAAAACGTTTCGTTTCACGTTCGCCAGGGCGATGCGCTTCCGGGCACCGCTGCTGCGACGCGTGCGGTGAGCCACCAACCGGCCGTGGCGGGCGCCTCGCTGCAGCCCGAATGGCCGGGCACGAGCCACACCGACATCGCGGGCGGAAACGCATCGGAAGCCATCGACTTCTTTGCCGACGCACCCACCGACGATGCCGAGACGCGGCGCGCCAAGTCGTACATCCGCCGCTTCCGCAAGGTGGCGCGCGCCGAGATGAAAAAATTCGGCATCCCCGCCAGCGTCAAGATGGCGCAGGCCCTGGTCGAGAGCCGCGCCGGCACCAGCCGCCTGGCCCGCGAAAACAACAACCACTTCGGCATCAAGTGCTTCTCGAAGAGCTGCAAGAAAGGGCACTGCTCCAATTTCGGCGACGACCACCACAAGGACTTCTTCCGGATCTATCCCACGGCCTGGGAGAGCTGGCGCGCCCACAGCCTGATGCTCACCCAGGGCCGCTACCGCAAGCTGCTCGACTACGGCACCGACTATCGCAAGTGGGCCTACGGACTCAAAGAGCTGGGCTACGCCACCGACCCCTCCTATGCCGAAACGCTGATCCGCACCATCGAGGAATACCAGTTGTGGCGGCTCGACCGCTGAGCCCACAGCGAGGACCCTGCAAGTGAATCGATCCGATTTTTCGCACACAAACACCCCCCGTCATGATCCGTTTGTTACTCATCGCTTCGTTTCTGGGCACCATGACGTTGCTGGCGGCCCATGCACACCGCACCGACCCCGCGCCGCAGACGAACCCCGCGCTGTATGCCGATCAGTTGCCGGCCATGCCCCGCGAACATTTCGGCCTGCTCGCTGCGCGCTGGCGGCGCACCTCCGGACTCAGCATCGGGGAAGCCGCGGCACGCACGGGGCTCTCCCCTGCCGAGTGGCGCCAGCTCGAGGAAGGCAGCCTGATCCCCTACGGCGAGCTGCGCACCGAATTGTTGCAGCACTTCGGCCTCACACCCTGAAAGAGACTCATAGCTGTATGTTCCGGGATGACCGCTTCGGCCCTGATTGGGTCGGGCGGTCTTTCTTTTTTCTTTGCGCTTGCGCAAAAAAACTACGGGACCGGAGTGTCCCCCCGATCCCGCAGAAAGCCCATATCGCAGCGGGTTCATTCCCAGCCCAGGGCCTGGCGGATTTTGTCGTGGATCGCCGTGTTTTCGTAGATGCCGCGGAACAGCTCGGCGCCGGGGCCATAGGCAAAAACAGGCACCATGACGGCCGTGTGGGCCCCTTTGGTGTGCTCCTTATCGTAGAACGAGGAGAAGCCGGCCACAGTGGTGTCCATGGTCGAGCCGGGGTTGATGGAGAAGCCGCCCGTCTCGTGATCGGCCGTCACCACGACCAGCGTGTGGCCGTCCTTTTTGGCGAACTCGAGCGCGCGCCCCACCGCCTCGTCGAATTCGATCATCTCGCTCACGATATACTCGCCATCCAGGGCATGGCCGCCCCAGTCGATCTGCGAGCCTTCGATCATGAGGAAAAAGCCCTTGTCGCTGCGTGTCTGGAGGAAGGCCGGCGCTTTTTCTGCCACCTCGATCAGGTAGTCATCGCGCCCATCGAGCTTGCGCGGCGGATCGCCCTCGGCAGTGAAGAAACCGAAGTTGACCGAGGGGTCGAGCGTCACCGAGCCGAACGCCCCTTCGCGCCAGTCGCGCACGATGTACCCCTTGTCCTTCAGCTCGTTGACGAGGTTGCGCCCGTCCTTTCGCGCAGTGAAGTACTTGAGCCCGCCACCGACGAACAGATCCACCTCGTTTTTCAAAAACCAGTCGGCGATGTCTTCGTACATGTGCCGTTCCTTGACGTGTGCGATGAAGGCCGCCGGCGTAGCATGCACGATGGTCGAGGTGGCTGCCAGGCCCGTGGCCATGCCTTTCGCCTCGGCCTCCTCGAGCAGCGTCGTCACGGCGGCCGTGTCGGGATCGACGCCGATGGCGCCGTTGTAGGTCTTCACGCCACAGGCAAAGGCGGTAGCTCCCGCTGCCGAGTCGGTCACCAGGTTACTGGCCGAGTAAGTTTTGTGCAGGCCGACCACCTTGAAGTCTTCGAGATGCAGGCGATTGCCATTGCGATACATGCCGGCAGTGATCTGCGCCAGGCCCATGCCGTCGCCGATGAGCAGGATCACGTTTCGAGCCGTTTCCTGTACCTGGGGTGCGGGTGCCAC
>CAYNYN010000116.1:0-9887 GCA_964401445.1 uncultured Saprospiraceae bacterium
ACTAAACACTAAACTTTAAACTTTAAACCAAAACGCTCAACCCTCAACGCTCAACCCTCAACCATTTTTTTCAGGGGACTCATAAAATCATTCATTGGCCATTGCTGTTATTTGCAACCTGAAAAACACGCCATCGATGTCGGAACAAGACCCACGCATGCGCCGCCGCCTGGAGGCCTTCGCCCGCCTCTCGACCATCATGGACGAGCTGCGCGAGCAATGCCCCTGGGATCGCAAGCAAACCTTCGAGAGCCTGCGCAGCCTCACCATCGAAGAAACCTACGAGCTGGCCGATGCCATCCTCAGCGGCGACCGCCAGGCCCTCAAGGAAGAGATCGGCGACCTCACCATGCACATGCTCTTCTATGCGCGCATTGCCGAGGAGGAAGGCGCGTTCGACATTGCCGACGCCCTCCATGCCGTGTGCGACAAGCTCGTCAAGCGCCATCCCCACATCTACGGCGACGTGCAGGTGCAGGACGAAGAGGACGTCAAGAAAAACTGGGAACAGCTCAAGCTGGCAGAGGGGAAAAAGTCGGTCCTCTCAGGCGTGCCGCAAAGCCTGCCCGCCCTCGTCAAGGCCTGGCGCCTGCAGGAAAAGACGGCCCAGGTCGGCTTCGAGTGGGAGCACGTCGAAGACGTGTGGAAAAAGGTGGAGGAAGAGCTGGCCGAGCTGCGCGAGGCCGTGCAGCACGGCGAAGACAAGGACCACATCGAAGAGGAACTCGGCGACGTGTTTTTCGCCCTGGTCAACTACGCGCGCTTCCTCGGCGTCGATCCCGAAACTGCCCTGGAAAAGGTGAATCGCAAGTTCAAGGAGCGCTTCGAGTACATCGAACGGCACGCGCCACGCGCCCTCTCCGACATGAGTCTCGAAGAGATGGACGCCCTGTGGAACGAGGCAAAGAAGGAGTGAGGGCCTGCTCAGGCCTCCTGCAGCAAGCGGACGATCTCGGGGTTGGGCTCGTCGCTTTCGATCAGGCCGTCGCGCAGGCGGATGATGCGATGGGCATGCCGCGAGATGTCGGGCTCGTGCGTCACCAGGATGATGGTATTGCCTTCCGAGTGGATTTTCTCGAACAGCTCCATGATCTCATAGCTGGTCTTCGAGTCGAGGTTGCCCGTCGGCTCGTCGGCCAGGATGATGGAAGGGTTGTTGACCAGCGCCCGCGCCACGGCCACACGCTGGCGCTGCCCGCCCGACAGCTCGTTGGGTTTGTGGTGGATGCGGTCGCCCAAGCCCACCAGCTCGAGCATGCGCGCCGCCCGCTCGAGCCGTTCCTCGCGGGGCACCCCCGCGTACACCAGCGGCAGTGCCACGTTTTCGAGCGCCGTAAGTCGGGGCAGCAGGTTGAAGGTCTGAAAGACGAAGCCGATCTCCTTGTTCCGGATCTCGGCCAGCTCATCGTCGTCGAGCGCGCTGACGAGCTGCCCGTTCAGGTAGTACTCGCCGCTGGTGGGGGTGTCGAGGCAGCCCAGCAGGTTCATCAGCGTGGACTTGCCCGAGCCGGAAGGACCCATCAGTGCGACGTATTCGTTGCGATGAATTTCCATGGTGATGGACTTGAGTGCTTCCACGATGGTTGCACCCATGTGGTAGATCTTGCGCAGGTCGCGGGTGACGATGATGGGTTCCATGCATCTGTTTTTTTGCATTGCGGCTTTCGCCAAAAATGGGGTTCGGGGCAGCCGCCCGACGCGGAAGATCACGCTCCCTTGTCGGGCAACACCTTCGGTACTCGAAAGAAAACGCCGTCGGTATCGGGGGCATTGCGCAAGGCCTCCTCGCGCGTCACCTGCCCCCTGACCTCGTCGGCGCGCCAGTTGTTGACCACCTCGGTGATGTGGGTCAGGGGCAGCACCGCGTCCAGGTCCAGCGTGCCCAGCTGGTCGATCATGTCGAGGATGCGCGCCAGGTCCTTTTTGACGTGGGTGCGTTCCTCCTCGCTCAGCTTCAGGCGCGTCAGCGTTTCGAGTCGTGAAATTAGCTGGTCATCTATGTGCATGGCCATATTTTGGATTTTCGACCCAAAAATATAGCCCAACGCACACCTTTGGCGGTCGCGCTGCCAAAATTGATTAGATTTGTGCCCCCACATCGGGCACATTTCCCACAGAGACCTTGGAAACAGCACGTGTCCTTTCGTTTTTGCGAAAGCAGGCCATTTTTTGCAAATACTCAAAGCATCCGTCGCACATGCACAAGCCTAACAAAATCAAGTACGTGGCCGTGGCGGGCAACATCGGTGCCGGCAAAACGACGCTCTGCACCATGCTCGGCAAATACTACGGCTGGGATGTGTATTACGAATCTACCGACGACAACCCCTACCTCAACGACTTCTATTACGACATGAGGCGCTGGGCGTTCAACCTGCAGATCTACTTCCTGCACAGCCGATACAAGCAGATCCTCGACATCATCCATGGCGATCGCACCGTCATCCAGGACCGCACCATCTACGAAGACGCCTACATCTTCGCGCCGAACCTCTACGAAAAGGGGCTCATGAGCAAGCGCGATTTCGAGAGCTACCAGGCCCTGTTCCATACGATGACCTCGCAGGTGCAGCCGCCCGACCTGCTCATTTACCTGCGCGCCAGCATCCCTACCCTCGTGGCACACATCCAGGCCCGCGGCCGCGACTACGAGGGCAACATGAGCCTGGACTACCTCAAAGGACTCAACCAACGATACGAAAACTGGATTGCCAACTACAAGGAAGGGCCCCTGCTCGTTCTCAACGCCGACGAGCTCGACTTCGAGAACAACCCCGAAGACCTGGGCAAGGTGGTGGAGATGGTGGACCGGGAGATCCACGGACTCTTTGCCTGAGGCAATCGGAGATGGGGAAGATGGAGTGACTGAGCGAGGGAGAGAACCTGTATCGGTTCCACCCATCCTGGAAATCCTGCCGAACGCGGTGGACCGCTGCGTGTACGATGTGGCGCTCCGTCTCGGAACATCTGCATCTATCTTGGGTTGGCTGCGTTTTAATGCTGCGGTGGGTAGCTCGGGTTGCTCCCGACGAGAGGCCATATCGAATACGTCACTACCAGTCCCGTTCATCGGGGCATCACACGCTTTTCTCCAGGCCCCAAAATTTTCGTGCAATGACTTTTCGTGAAGGCAATCGCGTCCTCGTGCGTGCCACCGGTGCCAGGGGCACCGTGACAGGCCGTGTCGCTCCCGGCATCGTACGGGTCCGGCTCGACGAAGGGATGGAAATCCGCATCCAGGAATCGCAATTGGTGCCTGCTGCCTCGGCGGCACCCCGGCAGCGCAAGGGCACGGGGGTGTGGCTGGGGTTCGTGCCCGAGTACGGCGTGCAGGCCTGGCCCGACTATTACGTGGTGCACCTGCTCAACGACACGCCGCAGGCGCTCGACTTCCGCATCGCGCTGGTCATCGGGGGCGAGGAAGACAGTGTGTGGGAAGATCGGGTGGATGCCTTCCAGACGCACCGGTTGGGCAAGTTGTACTACGACGAGCTGAACGAAGGCCCTGCGTTCACCCTTCAGTTCTGGCGCAGCACCACGGCAGGTCCGGAAGCATCGCGCCCCATCCAGATGAAGATTCGTCCTGCCACCTTTTTCAAAAAGAAGGGTACCCTGCCGATCCTCGAACGCGAAGGGCACCTGCTGGAGGTACGCGTCGATTTTGGCGAAAGCCAGGAGGAAGACCTGCGCCAATACACGCGCCAGCGCGCCATGTCGCCGCGCCAGCGCCGCATCATGGAAGAGCTGTACAGCGATTTCGAGACGGTGCCCGACCCGCGCGATCTGGCCTCCTTCGAGCCCGAGATCGACCTGCACATCGAGAAGCTCACGCCCGACCACAAGAAGATGAGCAATGCCGAGATCCTGCGGCTCCAACTGTCGCGCATGGAAGCTTTTCTCGAAAAGGCCGTCCGGCTGGGCATCGAGCGGGTGTTCCTCATCCACGGCGTGGGCAAGGGCCGCCTGCGCGACGAGATCGCCACGCGGCTCATCCAGCATCCCCATGTGGTCACCTTCCGCAACGACTACCATCCCCGCTATGGCATGGGCGCCACCGAGGTGATCCTCAAAAAGGAAAATGACTGATTCTGCTGGACCGGGCTTTTAGCTGGGAGGAATCGAGGATTGATGGTTGAGACTCGCTGACGCTCGATGTTGATACGCCGCCAAAGGCGGCGATGTTGAGACGCGACCCCGACTTGGTCGGGGCAGGCCTATCCGGCCGCGATGTTGAGATGGGAAAAAACGTTACGTTCCGTAGCGCCGTAGCGATCCCGATTCTCGGGACAGGCGTTGGGCGAGACAAACCCTCAACGCTACACGCTCAACCCTCAACCGATTCGACCGGTTCCCGCTCTCACCTGCGTTCAGTGATACCGCCAAACATATGGGTATCGTTTGGCGAAAGCCGATGGCAAGGTGCGTGCCCCCTACCCTACTGCTCTCTGCTGCGGAAGCCGATGCGCTTGGGCGTGAAGACGGAATTGTCCTTGTTGGGCTCGAACTCCTGCACGTCCTCGCGCGTCAGCTCGACACTCGACACCTGCTCGCGCTCTTCGGGCGTGAGCTGGGCGAGCCGCAGGTTGTGCCGTTTGACGATCTCGTCGACGATGGTGCGCACGGTGCGGGCATTGCCGAAATACTTGTCGCGCACTTCGTACAACCAGTTCAGATAGGTCTCCAGATGTTCTTTGGCCTGCGGCGAGAGCACGAGCCCCTGCTCCTCGATCATGCTGATGGCGATCTCCATCAGCTCCGAGGGCGTGTAGTCTTCGAACTGCAGTACCTTGTCGAAGCGCGAGCTGAGCCCCGGATTGGCCTTGAGGAAAGCGTCCATGTTCTCGGGATACCCGGCCACGAACACGAAGAACTCGCCGCGGCGGTCTTCCATGCGCTTGAGGATGGTCTGGATGGCCTCGTCGCCGAAGTCGTGCCCCACAGTCGAGCGGGCAGTCAGCGCATATGCCTCGTCGATGAACAGCACGCCGCCCATGGCCTCGTCGAGCTTGTCGGCCGTTTTGATGGCGGTTTGCCCTACGTACCCGGCCACGAGGCCCTGGCGGTCGGTCTCTACCATGTGGCCGCGCTCGAGCAAGCCCAGGGCCTTGTAAATTTTGGTCAGGATGCGCGCCACGGTCGTCTTGCCCGTGCCGGGATTGCCCACGAAGACGGTGTGGAGCGAAAAGCTGTTGAGCACGTCGCGGCCGCTGGCCCGGAAATAGCGCACCAGGTGCACCATCTCGCGGATCTGCTCCTTCACCTTGGTCAGCCCCACGAGGCGGTTCAGCTCGTCGAGCGAGGCCTGCAACAGCCCTTCGTCGATGGGGATGGCCGGCAACGAGCGCTTCAGCTTGATCTCGATGCGCTCCACGTCTTCGAGCTGGATGGTGGAAATGGTCTCTTCGTCCAGCTCTTCGTGGTTTTCCATCTCCATGATGCGCAGCCCCAGGTTGATCTTGGCTTTTTCGATGATATCGAACACGAAGCGGGCGTTGCCAAACGAGCGATCCCGGTTGCGATATGCCTCGAGGATGATCTCGTCGATCTTGGCCTTGGCCTCGGGCGTCAGGCGGACCTGCATCTCCCGACAGGCATACTCTGCTATTTGCGAAAGCTCCTGCGGCAGGTAATCCGAAAACTCGAACTTCAACTTGAAGCGCGACTTGAGGCCGGGGTTCGAGTCGAGGAACTGCTGCATTTCCTTCGGGTAGCCGGCCACGATCACCGCGAGGTCGCCCTTGCCGTTGGACATCTCCTTGACCAGGATCTCGATCACCTCGCGGCCGAAATCCTTGGTATCGTCCTGCGAGCGCGCGAGCGAGTAGGCTTCGTCGATGAACAGCACGCCGCCCCGCGCTTTTTCGATGGCTTCCTTGACCTTGGGCGCTGTCTGTCCGATGTACTCGCCTACCAGATCGACGCGATCTACCTCGTGCACGTGGCCGCGCGACAGCAGACCCATCTTCTTGTAGAGGCGCCCCATCATCTTGGCGACGGTGGTCTTGCCCGTGCCGGGGTTGCCGATGAAAACGGAATGCACGTTGGTGAAGTCCGGTTCCTTGATGCCCTTGCGGCGACGCAACTGCAGAAAACGGATGTACTGGGCGTGGTCGCGCACCTGTTTCTTGATGTCCTCGAGGCCGATGAGTGCCTCGAGCTCCTGCATCACTTCCTCGAAAGAGTGGTTGAGATCCTGATGAATCTCGACGAAGGCATTGGGCTTGCGGCTCGGAATCCAGATCTCGGGCCGTCCCTGCTCGAAACTGTTGCCCACCTCGAAGGGGGCCACGGCGATGAGGTGATCCATGAAGATCAGCTCACAGGTGTACTTGCCCGGCCGCCAGCTGCCCTTGGCATTCGAGCCCCAGCCGGCGGTCAGATTGATGTATTCATCGTCGGGGGCCACGTCGACCACCTTGCTGACCTGCCCTTTCAGTTCCCGCGCCTCATTGAAGAATTTGATGATGAACTCGCCTTTCCAGGGCCGCGTAGGCAGGTTGTTTCTGAGGGTGATGTCGGCATAGATGTAGCGCGTGGCTTCCGCTTCGAACGCCACACAGTGCATCGGGCCATCCAGGGCGTCGAATTCGCCGGCTTCCTCCTCCTCCTCTTCCTCCAAAGCCCCCTCGTACAGCAGGAAGCGCTCCAGGTCGATCAGTGTGAACAAGGGTTGTGCCTCCTCGCCGAAATCTTCCACGAAAAAAGGACGGGTGCCCAGCAGATGGCCGTCGGCCCAGGCCTCCCAGTAGTACGCACCGCGCTGCCAGAAGCGGCCCGGCTCCTTGTTGCCCCAGCCTTCGCGCACGTACACCACCTGATCGCGGCTGCTCACCTTGCGGCGGATGTCGAGCGAAGCAATCTCCTTTGACCCTTCCGGCTCTTCCCGATAACAACGAAGCAGCACCGGACATTCCCAATCGGTGCGCTCGAAAAGCAGGTTGTACAACGACAGCTCGGCGTAGATGAAGGATACATCCCACCGGTGAAATACCTGGCGGTATTTCTTCTTGTTTTCTGCCAGCCAATCGGTACTGGCATACACCTTCAGGTCGCGGAACCTGAAGCGCGGCTTGTCGGGCTTGTAATTCTCAGTTGCTGCCATCCCGGCCTTTTAGTCTCGCTGTGCTTTCGCAAAACAGCGTATCGTTCCAATTCGTTCGCGTGCAAAATAAGGCCTCTGTGCCTGCTTGTCAATGCTCTTTCACGCTGGTCTCCGCCTTTTGCGGTTGCGTTTCCTCTGCTTCAGGCATTTCCGGCTTTTCGTTTTTCCTGCGCAAGAGCGAGAGACTCACCCCTGCCCCCAACACCCCGACCACGATGGCCAGCGAAATCCAGTCGGGCAAGTCGACGTGGTGCGAGATGAGCATTTTCACACCCACCCAGCCCAGCACGATTACCAGGCTCTGTTTCAAATACGCCAGCTTGTCCATGAACGCTGCCAGCACGAAATACAGGGATCGCAATCCCAGGATCGCAAAAATATTGGACGAGAACACCAGAAACGGATCCGTCGTGATCGCAAAAATGGCTGGTACGGAGTCGAAGGCGAACATGACATCGGTGGTCTCGATGACCATCAGCGCCACGAACAGCGGGGTGGCCGCCAGTACGCGACCTTTTTTGATGAAAAACTTTTCGCCGTGCAGGCTCCGGGTGACGGGCAACCACCGCCTGATGAGTCGAATGACGGGATTGTGTTCCGGCTCCACGGATTCTTCATCCGACTGCCACATCTTCCAGGCCGACCACAGCAAAATAACCCCGAAGATGTACACCATGAACTGGAACTTGTGGATCAACCACACCCCGGCCCCGATGAACAGTCCCCGGAACACGATCGCACCCAAAATACCCCAGAAAAGCACCCGGTGCTGATAGCGCGCCGGCACAGCGAAGTATTTGAAGATCACCGCGATCACAAACACGTTGTCCAGACTCAACGACCACTCGATCAGATAGCCCGTGAAGTACTTGATCATGGCTTCTTTGCCGCTGTGGGGCTCCCCCACATGCAAGCCTATTCCCTGGAAATGTGTTTCGTAGGCCCAATAGACAAAGCCGCCGAAGGCCAGCGACAAGGCCACCCAAAAAAATGTCCATCGGATGGACTCCTTCAAGGTGATCTGGTGCGGCTCCCTGTTCAGCACGTACAAGTCGAGCGCCAGGAGCAAACACACGAAAACGACGAATCCCAACCAGATCATTTCTTTCGGATGAATGGTGCAGTGCTGAAACAACCTTGAAGGCGCAAAGATCGGGGCTTTCAAAAAAAAACCCCCTCCCGATCTGCACCGGGAAGAGGCTATCCCAAAAACCGATTACATCTTTATGAAATGCACACGAGGCGCATTGGTTCAATTCAACCGCGTAGCACTCACAGAATTCCCTATCGGGAAGGACGGGATTTCATGAGATAATAATTTGTCACATAGAACAATTGCAAAGGTAACTGTCGAGGGATAGAATGTACATACCTGAAAACGGGTATTTTCCCGCACACCACATGCGCAATCGCCTCTTTTGTGACAACGTATGCCTCTTACTACCCTGCCTGAAAACGATGCGGGCCCCTGACCACAGTCGGGAGCCCGCATGCTTCAATGATCTTCATCGTATCATTCTCCAAGTACGATCATCTTTCGCGATGCCGAATGCGTCGGCGTTTCCAGTCGGTAGTACAGCACGCCTGCAGCAGGCAGCTCATGCCGCGAGAGTGCAATCTCGTTGTAGCCCTTGTGGAAATCGCCGTCGATCACCTGCAGCACCTTGCCCGTTACATCCGAGATCGTCAGCGTGGCATGTGCTGCCTCGGGCAGCGTGAAGCCGATCACCGTACGCTCACCGAACGGGTTGGGCGTGTTCTGGTACAGGGCGAACTCGGGTCCGCTGACACTGGTGCCGAAGTCGATCGCCACGTCGAGCAGGTTGCCCTGGGCGTCGTAGGCTTCGGCAGGCGTCAGTGCCGAGCTTACCGAGAGGGCCTCACTGAGCGCGACGGGCTGCTTGGCGCGTACGACCAGCGTGAAGAGCACCTCGTCGTCGGCAAAGCGCTCGCTGCCGTTCCAGCTCGTCGTGATGAGTCCTTCATCGACATGGTTCATGCCGAAGTACTGCTCACCGACGGCACCACCCTTCAGCTCGATCAGCTCGAGTGCGTCACGGTCGAACGCCAGGGTGAACTGATAGCCCACGGCTGCGAAGTCCTTCGCACGGAAGGCCACCTCCACTTCGTCGCCCGCGTCGAGCTGCTGGTCTTCCACCTGGAAGTAAAGCATGCCCGTCGAGCGGTCCTCGGCTTGCTGACCACTGTAGTTGGCCGGGTCGGCGCTGCCATTCACGTCACCGATCTTGATACCTACGAAGTCGGCGTCGTTGATCTGGGTCGTGAGGTCGTTGTAGCTGATCACCTCGGGGAACGGCTCTGCCCAGGGATTCGTGGGATCGGGGAAGACGTAGGACTTGTCCACGAAACGCCACGACGTGTTGTTGGGCAGATCTTCGATCATGTGCAGGATGAGCCTGCGCAGCACGACCATGTCCGCCGTGGTCACCTGACCGTTGTTGTTGGCATCCGCAGCGATCAGCTGATAGGGCGAATCGAGCGGATCCACGTTCAGGATGTGACGCGAGATGAGCACGAGGTCGTAGGTCGTCACGCCGTTCAGGTAGTCGATGTCCTTCATCGGGGTGACGGTATAGTCGCCGCCACTCATCAGGCCGGTGAAGCTGTATGCGCCATCGGCACCCGTCTCCATGGCGGACGAGCCAGCCGTATTGCTGTTGAGCTGTACGGTTACCTGGCCTACGCCCTCGGCATTCTCGGTCTCGATCACACCGGCGATGCTCGGGTTGCCGCCCGTGCAGGCGCCCATGTTGTCCTGGATCAC
>CAYNYN010000117.1:0-8606 GCA_964401445.1 uncultured Saprospiraceae bacterium
GCAAGACGTTTGCGAACCCTGCAGGGGTTGGTAAACGTCTTGCTCCCCCCTTGCATTCGTTACTGACAGACGTTTACGAGCCTGGAAAAGGCTCGCAAACGTTACCCCCGTGGCGCGAAATTTATTTCGCGCGGTGAAAGGGAAAAGACAATCACTTTCGCAGAACCTCGCAGAATGCTTGGGTGTCGCTTGTGGCGGGGGGCATCCCTTTCCGCTCACGCACGAGATAAATCTCGTGCTACGTGGGCGAGATAAATCTCGTGCTACGTTTGGATTTGAAAGTAGCTACCTCGGCAAAATCCAAACGTTTGGTTAAAGGCGCATGTCGGCAGGGGCTTACCACCTGCAAGCGCCTATTTTTGGGCACGAGCCGGAATTTTTGCGAAAGCAAAAAAAACCACGATACCAATGAGCAGATACACCGCATTGTGGATGAGCCTGGCCCTATGGCTGTTGGCTGGCCTCGGCGCCACCTGGGCACAAGGATACCGCATCGAAGTAAAGGCAGACGGATTTGCCCACGACACGCTGCTTCTGGGCTACTACCTGGGCGACAAGCAGTACGTGCGCGACACCACCGTCCGCACGGGGCAGTCCTTCGTGTTCGAAGGGGAAGAGCCCCTGCCGCCGGGCATGTACATGCTCGTGTTCCCGCCCGAAAACCAGTTCGTGCAGTTCCTGGTGGACGAGGATGACCAGCATTTCGAGCTGCGCATGGACTTTGCCGACCTGGCCCACAGCGTCAAGGTGCGCGGCTCGGCACAGAACGAGGCCTTCCAGCGCTACCTGTCCTTTCTCGAAAAGCAGCGCCTGAAGGCAGAGGATTTGCGCAAGCAACTCGAACAGACAGAAGACGAAGCGGAAAAGCAGCGGATCGAGGAGCAGCTCAAGGCCATCGACGAGGAGGTGAAGCGCTACCAGCTCAACACGATGAAGAAGTTCAAAGGCACCCTGTTGGCCAAAATCGCAGAAGCCAACCTGCCGCTGGAGGTGCCCGAGTTCGAGGGCGAGGATGCCCAGTTCAGGAAGTGGCAGTGGGCCAAAACGCACTACTTCGACCACATCGACCTGGCCGAGCCCGGCCTGCTGCGCACGCCCTTCCTGCAGCAGCGCGTGGACTACTACGTGGACAAGATGATCGTGCAGCACCCCGACAGCATCAACGTGGCCCTCGACACGCTGCTCGAGCGCATGCGGCCCGCACCCGAAACGTTCCAGTACTTCCTCGTCCATTTCCTCAACAAATACGCGCGCAGCAAAATCGTGGGCATGGATGCCGTGTACGTCCATCTGGCCCTCACCTACTACGCCACCGGCCAGGCCCCCTGGACCGACGAGGAGACGCTCGAGAAAATCCTCGACAACGCGCGCAAGCTGGAGCCCCTGCTCATCGGCAAGGTGGCGCCCGACATCCGCATGCAGACGCGCGACGGCCGCTCCATCAGCCTGCACGAGTTCGAGGCGCCCTATACCGTGCTCTTCTTCTGGGACCCCGACTGCGGCCACTGCAAAAAGTCGATGCCCGACATGATCGATTTTTACAACCAGTTCAAGGACAAGGGCGTGGAGATCTTCGGCGTGTGTACCAAGTTTTACAACGAGGCCGACAAGTGCTGGAACTTCGTGGACGAGAAAGGCATCGGCATCTGGCTCAACACCATGGATCCCTACCACCAGTCGAAGTACAAGACCATCTACGACATCCGCAGCACCCCGCAGATCTACGTGCTCGACAAGGACAAGCACATCCTCGTGAAGCGCATCGGCGCCAAGCAACTGCCCGAAGTCATGGAGCAAATCCTGAAAAACGACCAGCAGGCGAGCGAAGGATCCGGCAGGTGATGCCTGCTGCGGCTTTCGCCAAAAAGACAGGGGCACTACCGCGTGGTAGTGCCCCTGTGTCGTGTCATGGGCGCAGGAATGCCCGGCCCAGGGAAGCTCAGATGAGCTCTTTCTCGACGAGGTAGCGCTCGGCCTCGAGGGCTGCCATGCAGCCCGTGCCGGCAGCGGTTACGGCCTGGCGATAGACCTTGTCCTGGGCATCGCCGGCCACGAACACGCCTTCCACGTTGGTGGCCGTGCGGTCGCACTTGGTCTTGATGTAGCCCGTCTCGTCCATGTCGAGCCAGTCCTTGAAGATATCGGTGTTGGGCTTGTGGCCGATGGCCACGAAGAAGCCCTCGATGGGCAGCACCTTCTTTTCGCCGGTCTTGTTGTTGACCACGCGCACCCCTTCCACGGCATCCTCGCCGAGGATCTCTTCCGCTTCGGTGTTCCAGTGCACGATGATGTTGGGCGTGTTGAACACGCGCTGCTGCATGATCTTGCTGGCGCGCATCTCGTCGCGACGCACGAGCAGGTGCACCTTGGGGCAGAGCTTGGCCAGGTAGGTGGCTTCCTCGGCAGCCGTGTCGCCCCCACCCACCACGGCCACTTCCTTGCCGCGGAAGAAGAAGCCATCGCACACGGCGCAGGCGCTCACCCCTTTGTTGAGGAGGCGCTGCTCCGACTCGAGGCCCAGGTATTTGGCGCTGGCACCGGTGGCAATGATCACGGTATAGGCCTGGATCTCCTCGCCGCCTTCGGTCCACAACCGGTGCACGGGGCCCGTGAAGTCCACCTTGTTGATGAGCTCATACCGGATGGTGGTACCGAAGCGCTCGGCCTGCTTGCGGAAGTCTTCCATCATCTCGGGACCGGTCACGCCGTCGGGATAGCCCGGAAAGTTTTCGACCTCGGTAGTGGTCATGAGCTGTCCCCCCGGCTCCATGCCCGTGAAGAGCACGGGCTCGAGGTTGGCACGAGCGGCATAGATGGCTGCCGTGTAGCCGGCAGGACCCGATCCGATGATCACGCATTTCAATGGTGTGTCAGCCATTTCGTCTCTGGTTTTTTGTCCTGATAAAGGGCCATGGGGTGGCCGTTACGGGGCGCAAAGGTATGCGGCCCGGCCCGATGGACATGTGATCGGGACGACAGTTTGCCCCGATGGCCCCTTGCACATCCTCAAAGACCGAACTCGGCACGGATGGCGTCCACCATGTCGAGCTTCTCCCAGGTGAAGGTCTCCACCTCGCGCTGCTGCCCGCTGGCGTCGGTGATGACCTTTTTGCCGGGCTGGCGCCCCATGTGGCCATAGGCCGCCGTCTCGCGGAAAATGGGGTTCTTCAGTCCGAAGCGACGCACGATGGCCGCAGGCCGCAGGTCGAACAGCTTGAGCAGGCGCTGTGCGATCTCGCCGTCCTTGAGGCCGGGCACCTTGCACGTGCCGTAGGTGTCGACGAACAGACCCACCGGCTCGGCCACGCCGATGGCGTAGGCCACCTGCACCAGGCACTGGTCGGCCAGGCCGGCAGCCACCACGTTCTTGGCGATGTGGCGCGTGGCATAGGCCGCCGAGCGGTCCACCTTCGACGAGTCCTTGCCGCTGAAGGCACCACCGCCGTGGGCGCCCTTGCCACCATAGGTGTCCACGATGATCTTGCGGCCCGTCAGGCCCGTGTCGCCGTGCGGCCCGCCGATGACGAACTTGCCCGTGGGGTTGATGTGGTAGATCACATCGTCGTGGAACAGGCTCTGTACGCGCTCGGGCAGCTTGGCCAGCACGCGCGGCATCAGGATGTGCTTCACGTCGTAGGCGATCTGGTCGAGCATCTCCTGCTCGCCGGCAAAGTCGTCGTGCTGCGTCGACAGCACGATCGTCTGGATCTTTTCGGGCTTGTGGTCGTCGCTGTACTGGAGCGTCACCTGCGACTTGGAGTCGGGGCGCAGGTACGTCATCTGCTGCCCTGCCTTGCGGATGGCGGCCAGCTCGCGCAGCATCAGGTGCGCAATCTCGAGTGCCAGCGGCATGTAGTTGTCGGTCTCGTTGGTGGCATAGCCGAACATCATGCCCTGGTCGCCGGCGCCCTGCTCGTCTTCGTGCTTGCCCACATCGACGCCCATGGCAATGTCGGGCGACTGCTCGTGGATGGCCGAGATGACGCCGCACGAGTCGGCATCGAACATGTATTCCGAGCGGGTATAGCCGATCTCGCGGATCACCTGACGGGCGATCTTCTGCACATCGACGTAGGCACGCGAGCGCACCTCGCCCGAGATGATGGTCAGGCCCGTCGTGACCAGCGTTTCACATGCAACTTTCGAATCGGGATCCTGGACGAGAAACGCGTCGAGGATGGCATCCGAAATCTGGTCGGCTACCTTGTCGGGATGGCCCTCGGAAACCGATTCAGAGGTAAAAAGGTAAGACATCGTTGGTTCCAATTTTCTGGTTAACTCATGGTTTTTGGTGCCTTCCGGCAAATGCCGCCCGGCGGCGACGTGCAAAGATAGAAATTGGGCACAACCGCGATGCGCCCTACCGCACCTCGCAGTGGAACATCTCCTGCCACCCTGCCGCCGTCTGCATGCGGCCCACGAGGCGGTCGCCCACCTGGACGGGACCCACCCCTGCCGGCGTGCCCGTGAAGATGTAGTCGCCCACCGTCAGGCGGAAAAACTTGGACACGTACACCAGGATGTCGGTGAAGGAAAAGATCATGTCGGCGGTATTGCCCTCCTGTACCGTCTGGCCGTTCTTATCGAGCGCGAAGCGGATGCCGGAAAGGTCCACCTCTTCTACCGGCACGAAGGGGCTCACCACGGCCGAGTCGTCGAAGGCCTTGGCGATCTCCCAGGGGTGCCCCTTTTTCTTGCAGACCTGCTGCAGGTCGCGCGCCGTGAAGTCGATGCCCAGCGCCACCGCATCGAAATAGCTCATGGCAAATTCGGGCTGGATGTGGCGGCCGTTTTTGCAGATGCGCAGCACCACCTCCACCTCGTGATGGATGTCGTTCGAGAACTCGGGATAGTAAAAGGGCTTGTCGTTGACGAGCAGGGCCGTGGAGGGCTTCATGAACACGACCGGCTGTTCCGGCACGGGATTGTTCAGCTCTTTGGCGTGGTCCACGTAGTTGCGACCAATGCAAATGATTTTCATCTTTCGTCGGGTTTGTTTGAAGAGGCGCCAAAGATGCCAGTTTTACTCGACCTCGGCAAACCCGAACGAGGCCCGTTTCGGCCAGGTGATTGCCATGCGCGGCCCCTCGGCGATGAGGTAGTACTGCATGGCCGACACCCCTTCCACCGACACGCCCCACACCTTGTCGCCGGGCATCTCGTCGGCATGGCCGCCATCGTCGAACATCTGCACGTAGTGCCACCGGTCCCGGGCGTCGCGCCGCCACACCAGCCACATCCCCTCGGCATCCGCACAATCGGCATTGATGATGACCGAGTCGTCGAACACCATGGGCCGCACCTCGCCCACCACCGGCGGCGGAATGCGGAACAGGGGGTGCGCCAGCAGGTAGCGCGTGCGCGCCTCCATCAGCTCTCTGATGCCGATGATGGCGCTGCGGCCGGCCATCACGGTGGTATCGAGGTTTTGCTCGAAGGCTTCGTAGCTGTACAGCCGATGCGGATCCTGGCGCACCTCGTCGCGAATGAGCGCGCGGATCTCTTCGGCGCGCTGCACGTACCAACCGCTGACGAAATTGTCCTGAAGGATCGTCCAGATGTGGCCGAGATAGACCTTGCGGTACAGCGGGTTGGCCAGCAGCCTGACGATGAGCGGGCGCGCCGGATTCTTCGTCTTGTAATGCAAAAAGGGGCTGAGCGTCTGCAGCTCTTCGTTGCTCAGCTCGCGCTTGCTCAGGCCGTCGAAGCGGAAGCCGCCGAAGCTCAGGTTCATGTCCCACACCAGCGGCGTCATCAGGCCGTCGGGCGTCTCGAAGAGGTAATAGTTGTGGCTCAGCCGCCCGGTGTAGCTGTCCAGGTTGACCAACACGCTGTTGAAGGCCAGCATCCACAGGGCCGCATCCACCTGCAGCACGGTGTCCACCTGTTCGGGGCTTTGGTTGAGCACGCGCGCCAGCCGGATCAGGTCGTCCCACCCCTTCTTGCTCTTCAGCTCGTACAGGCCATCGTAGCAGGCCGGATCGTCGCCCAGGTACATGAGCGAGGCCTTGCCATCGCCCTCGGGGCAATGTGCCGGCCGTTCCTTCCACCACTCCGGGTCGCATTTCACGAAAGTGCCTTTGTGCGTGCCGAACCAGTCGTCCAGAAAGGCCTTGTCCACCGACTGGGTGTTGTGGTACAGGCCCAGGTACTCGCCGTTGACCCATACCCTGGCGAAGTTGCAGCGCGAGGCAGGCATGTACTTGCGCGCGATCTCGTAGGACAGGATCTCGCGCAGGAAGCTGGGATCGCGGAACGAGTTGGACAGCTTGATCGTTTCTACCCCGCCAGGGAAGCGCTGGCCCTTCACCTCGAAATCGGCCTCGATGTTGAACGGCAGTTTCTTGCCTCCGTGCTTGCGCACCGAGTTGTAGGAGCTGTTGCCCTTGTAGCGCACCCCTACCCCTTCGAACACCTCACCGTCGATGGTCACCCGGGCCAACAGCCGTTCCTTGTCGCGCTTGAGGCTGTCGAGCACCCGGTCCCAGTCCGGCCGGTCGAATTCGATGCGGATCTCGACGATGTGGGCAGGATCGTAAAAATCGACCTGGGCCGCCAGCTCGCCACGAAGGCACAGGCCGGCCAGCAAGGCACACAGAAGCCCTCTCACAGCCGTACTCGTCATAGCACTCATTTATTGAGTTCGGCCAGCGTGATGCGATGGCCCCGCCACATGTAGTCGGCCGGACTGAAGTTGACCGACGCGACGTTCCAGGCTTCGAGGTAGAATTCGAGGGCGTCCTTTCCCGCCGGCGGCACGATCTCGACGCCAAAGATGCCGTCGCCAGCCTTGCCGTCGTGGTGCTTGCCGTCATCGGCCATCATCATTTGCCGGAAAGGCTGGCCCTCGTCGAAGCGGTACCAGATACGCACGGCATCGGGCCGCTTTTTCACCTCCACCGAGATCCTGAAGGAGGTCACCTGCTCGGGCGAGAACGGCTTGCGACGCTCGTAGTTGATTTTTCCAAACTGGGGCGGAATGACCAGCAAGGCATCGTGCTTGCGCAAAAAATTGGCGCGCGGCACCATGAGGCGCACCAGTCCCGGAATGCGCGAATACTCGCCGATGGTCTTGTTCAGTGCATTGTCGAACTCGCCCATGCTGTAGAAGCGGTTCGGGTCGCGCAGGAAGTCTTCGCGGATGAGCTTGCGCAGCTGCTTGGCGCGCTCCATCCACTGATTGTCCTCGAACCAGTCCTGCAAGATCGCCTGCATGTGATGGATGTAGCGATTGCGCCAGTGGTCCTGCTGAAGCAAGGCGCTGATGAGCGGGCGCGTCGGGTTGTCGCGATGCAGCAGCGGGTCGATGGTCACCAGCTCTTCGTTTTTCAGGTCTGAGCCCGTGCCGATGTTTTTGTACGACCCAAAAGCGTAGTTCAGGTCGCCGAGCAGGGGCACGAACCGGCCCGTGCTGTCCTGGTACAGGTAGTAGTTGCGTGCCGGGTGTCCGGCATAGCTGTACAGGTTGACCACCACGTTGTTGAAGGCGTGCATCCAGAGCGTCCGATCGATGTCGAGCACGTCGGCGGCATTGGCTGGCTGGTCGCGCAGCGTGGCGGAAAGGCGCTTGAGCGCGTCCCATCCGCGGCCATGCAGCGCATCGAAGTGGTACAGGTAGCACTCGGTCTTGTCTTCGTACACCAACGAGCCCCATGCCTCCTTGAAACAGCCCTCGGGCACCTCCATACCCTCCTGTTCCTTCACCACAAAGAGGGGGCGGTCCGTTTCACCGAAATAGGGTTGCAGAAAGCCCGGGTTGTCAATGGGCTCCACGTTGACCATCAGGCCGTAGTAGGTGGTGTCCACAAAGAGGCGGGCGTAGTTGGCCAGCGGGGCCGGCATGTACTGCCTGGCGATCTCGTATCCCAGCACCTCGCGCACCATGCTGGGGTCGCGCAGGGCATTCGACAGGTAGAGCCTGGTATAACCCTCATAGCTCTGGCCTTCGTGGATGTAATCGAGCTGGATGTCGAAGCTGTTGCGTGCCTGCCCCGGCCGGAAGGAGCGCGACTTATGGTAGCGCACGCCCGCTTCCGCAAAAGAGCGGCCATTGATTTCGACGGTGGCCAGCACCATCTCGTCGCCATTGACGCGCAGGCTGTCCAGCACGTAGGTCCAGTCCATGCCTTCCGGAAAAACGATCCGCACGTCCTGGATCCGATCGGTGTAGTACAGATGTGTGCTGTCGGGTGTAAAAAGTTGTGCTTCCAGGCGGGCGGAGGTCAGCAGCAACACGGCCCCAACGAGGGTGAGTATCCGAGGTAAAAGTCGGCGCATAAAGCAGTTGGTCTGTTTCGCGAAAGTGAGGAAAAGAAGGGTCCACCCCTCTTGCTGTGCCGTGCAATATTAACAAAAAGGGTCTGGGCTGCTCCTGCAGAAACTGCAAAGTGTTGGATCGGGTACAAATTGAGCCCCCACCAGCCATCCCACGAGGGGGGCTCGGCAGATTTGCGAGACGCGTGACAATGTGACGCCGTGCGTACTTTCGTCCATCGTCGCGAGCAGCCTGTTCCGATTTATCGGAAAAGCGAGCTACAAAAGGGAACTTTCAGATTTTGTTGCACAGAGTTTCACAGAGAACCCACAGAGGGCCACCGAGTGGGGTG
>CAYNYN010000117.1:8706-9875 GCA_964401445.1 uncultured Saprospiraceae bacterium
TCAACCATCAAATGGCGAGCATCTCGGCAATGCGCAGCAACTGCTCGTTCGGCGTCTTGACCTTGGTGATGGCATCCTTGAGGGGGGTGAATTTGATCTTGTTGTCGACGTAGCCCACCATGACGTTGCGCTTGCCCTGAAGCAATCCTTCCACGGCGGCCTGTCCGAGCCGGCTGGCGAGCACGCGGTCCTGGAAGGTGGGCGATCCACCCCGCTGCATGTGCCCGATCACGGTGACGCGGATGTCGAAGATGTCGAGGCGCTTGCGCACTTCTTCGGCTATCTGCTGGGCCCCGCCGGTCTTGTTGCCCTCGGCCACGACGATGAGGTTGAACAGCTTTTTGCGCTTGGCGGCAATGCGCAGCATGTCCACCAGCTCGTCGATCGTCGTTTCCTTCTCGGGGATCAGGGCATAGCCGGCTCCGGCACCGATGGCGGTGTTGAGAGCGATGAGTCCGGAGTTGCGCCCCATCACCTCGATGAAAAACAGCCGGTTGTGCGACTCAGCCGTGTCCCGAATCTTGTCGGCGGCCTGGATGGCCGTGTTCACCGCCGTGTCGAAGCCGATGGTGTAATCGGTGCCAAACAGGTCGTTGTCGATGGTGCCCGGTATGCCGATGAAGGGCACGCCGAATTCTTTCGAAAACACGGTGGCGCCGGTGAAGGTGCCATTGCCGCCGATGGCGATGCACGCATCGATATTGTAGGCCCGCAGGGAGTCGTAGGCCGATTGGCGTCCTTCGGGCGTCATGAAGCGCTCCGAGCGCGCCGTTTTGAGTATCGTGCCCCCACGTTGCATGATGTTGCCCACATCGCGCTTCTCCATCAGGACGAAATCGCCGTCGATCATCCCCTCGTAGCCGCGCAAAATGCCGTACACGTGCAGGTCATAGTAGGCAGCCGTACGCACCACCGCGCGCAAGGCCGCATTCATGCCCGGGGCATCGCCACCCGACGTGAACACAGCGATGCGCTTTATCTCCTTACCGTTGCCGTTGGATTTCATGATTGCGAAGCATTATTTGAGTCTGCTAAAAAGACGATGGACAATGGACAATGGACGATGGACGATGGTCAATAGATCCAGAATCTTAATTATCAACTAAGTGATAATCAACTTTAAACACTAAACTTTAAACTTTAAACTCAAACCCTCAACCCTCAACGCT
>CAYNYN010000118.1:0-9872 GCA_964401445.1 uncultured Saprospiraceae bacterium
AGGAATCGAGAATTCGAGGAATTTCCCTGATTCCTGCTGACGCCCTTGTGAACAATCACATATCGCGCCTTCCGCTCCCAGTCTCTCCGTCACACCTCCCCTCTATCACAACATGCTTCGGCCAATTATGGAAAAGGCGGAAAGCTGCATGCACTTTCCGCCTTTCCTGCAAAGGATCAGGATTATGAATCTCAGATCATTTCCTGCCAGAGGGCATCGTCGAGCTGCAGCATGCTCTCGCCGTCTTCGGCAGAATTGGCCTTTTCCTGCATGGCTTTCTGATATTCGGGGTTTACTTCCGCACGGCGCTCCCCCCAATAGTGCCCTTCCATCAGGAAGGCGATCAGGGCCCAGATGAGCAACATGGTGGGCAACAGGACGCTGAGGCGCAGGTCGCTCACCTCGTAGGCCAGGTGCATGAAGAAATACACGATGAAATAAGCCTTGTAGAGGCTCAGCCCGATCATGGCTGGGTACATGATGTATTTGGGCAGCTCCACCCCTTCGATGAGGTGGCCGTTGCCGAACAGGGCGATCAACACCTCCAAGATGGTGATCACGCCGAGCAGATAAAGGCCGCGCATGGCTACCGCCTTGCCTTCTTCATATGAATGTGCCATTGCAGCAGTATTTTTTCGATGAAGGAATTTCGTTCAAGACAAAAACATCAGAGCAGGTAGAACACCAGGAACACGAACACCCACACGAGGTCCACGAAGTGCCAGTAGAGGCCCACCTTCTCGACCATCTCGTAGCCGTTCTTGCGGGCGCCGTACACGCCGTTGATCGAGTTGATGAGCACGATCAGCAGGATGACTACCCCCGTGAACACGTGGAAGCCGTGGAAGCCGGTGATGAAGAAGAACAGCGCGCCGAAGGCCCGCGGGCCAAACTCCAGGCGCTTCTCCTCGCCGCTCTCGGTGCGGTACAGGCGCTTGATCCACTCGCCCGTTTCGTGGTCCTTGTGGATCAGGTAGTCATCGCCTGCCTCGAAGGTCTCTCGTTCGGCCCCGGCCGGATAGGGGTGGCCGTGCTCGTCTTCGAGGTAGACCCCGGCTTCGGTATGGCGGCCGAAGGGGTTGGTGTGGATGGTCACGTGCTCCTTGGCGATGAGCGTGGTCCACTCCCATGCCTGCGAGCTGAGGAAGGTCAGACCGCCCACGATGGTGAGCAGCAGGTACTTGACCACGCCCGACTTGTTTTCCTGATGGCCCTCGAGCACGGCACGTACCATGGTCACCGAACTGGCAATCAGGACGAAGGTCATGAAGGTCACGAAGATCAGCGGCGCGTGATGGATGCCAAAAGGCGCCGACGAGAACACGAAGTCCGGGTCAGGCCAGGTGGGCGAACTGAAACGCAGCGCCCCGTAGGAGATCAGGAAACCGGCAAAGGTGAAGGCGTCCGACAGGAGGAAGTACCACATCATCAGCTTGCCGTAGCTTGCCTTCATGGGCGGCTGCCCACCCGACCAGCGGTCTTGCGTCTGAATGTCCTTTTCCAAAGCTACTTCTGCCATTGTTCAGATTTTGTTGGTATCCGGCGCGGGGCCGTTTTTCCTTTTGTAAAAAGTCAGTTTATCGATTTTGCAACCAGTAGAATACCACCAGATAGACCCACAGCAGATCCACGAAGTGCCAGTAGGTCAGCGTCAGCTCGAGGCGCAGCTTGCGCTTCGGGGTGAATTTCTTCAGCTTGAACGCATGCACCAGCGCCACCGCCAGCACGGCCAGTCCACCAAGCACGTGGGCCGCGTGCACCCCCGAGATCAGGTACACGAAGTCGCCTGCCGGGTTGCGGCGCAGCTCGACGCCGCGCGCCGTCAGCTCCAGCCACCCCATGTACTGCAGCACGAGAAAGAGCACACCCAGCACGAAGGTGGCCACGAGGAGCATGCGGTAGGGCTTCGTGTTTTCCCTGCGGAAATGGTAGTATGACAACTGCAAGGTGATGCTGCTCAGGATGATCGTCGCCGTACTGACGAGGAAGATGCCCGGCATCTGGAACTCGAGCCAGTTGCCGGCAGCCTGACGCACCACGTATGCACTGGTAAAGCCTCCGAACATCATCGCGAGGCTGGCGCAGCCGACCCACAACGCGAATTTGAGCGGGTGGATCTTATTGCGCCGAGGGCTTTCGTATTGTTCCGGCAATGCAGTCACTTTCATGATTTTGGGTTGATATGGAAATTGCCGGTTTTCGTTTCGTTCAGAATATTGCCTTGTCCATCCACCACAGCATCAGCACCAGTGGCAGATAGAAAAACGATGCAAACATCAGCCGCAATGCCATTTGCCGCGAAGGCGCCACCCAAAAGCGGTAGCTGACCGCCGCATAGGCGAGGCTCAACGCCACCATGCCGGCACAGGCCGCCAGGCTCACGTATCCTGCCCACCAGATGGCCACGCTCAGCGGCACGAGCAAGCCGGCATAAACGACGGCCTGCACACCGATGCTGCTGTGGGGCCGTCCCTGCTCGTCTTCGGGCACGAAGCGGAAGCCGGCCTTCTTGTATTCGCCATGGCCCAGCCAGCCGATCGCACTGAAGTGCGGAAACTGCCAGAAGAACTGCAGCACGAACAGCAGGAAGGCCAGCATCGTCAGCTCGCCCTGTGCGGCCACGGCACCGATCAGCACGGGCAGAGCGCCCGGAAAGGCGCCTACCGTCACGGCTGCCGGCGTGCTGCGCTTCATCGGCGTGTAGAGAAACGCATAGCTCATCATGGCCAGCATGCCGAACACGGCCGTCCACGGATTGAACATGGCCAGCAGCATGATGCCCAACACGGCCATCAGTCCGGCCCACAGCACGCCGCGCGAGGCGCTCATCCGCCCTGCAGCCAGTGGTCGGCCGGCCGTGCGGCTCATCTGCGCGTCGTAGTCCTTTTCGAGGACCTGGTTCAGTGCATTGGCCGCACCCGAGACGAGCAGTCCACCCAGCGCCAGAATGGCTATTTCAACCCAGTCAATCGGCCCGGCGGCAGCAATCAGGTAGGCCATCACCGCCGAGAACACGACGGTCAGGGTCAGCCTGAACTTGATCAGCTGCAGCAGATCGGACCACCAGGACGTGGCTGCCTCCTTCGAGGCCAGCGCTGCCGTATCGGTTTTATGAGGATTGCGCTTCAATTCGCCTGTTGGTTATTTCTGATTCAAATGCAGTGAAAACGCGTGTACGAGAGGGATCTGCAATCAGTGCCGCCCCATGTCTTCCTCGTCCTCGGCGAGGGGTACCACCTGCGGCACGTAGTCCACGCCGTTCTTGCTGTAGTCGTAAGCCCAGCGCTGTACCGTGGGCAGCTTGCCCGGCCAGTTGCCATGACCTGCATGGATCGGCGTGGTCCACTCGATGGTGTTGGCCTTCCACGGGTTCTTTTCCGTCACTTTCTTTCCGTACCAGATGCTGTAGAAGAAGTTGACCACGAACACCACCTGCAGGAAGAACACCACGATGGCAGCGATGGTGATCACCTCGTTCAAGATGGGGAAATGCGAGAAGGCATCGAAGTTGTCGAAGCGGTAGTAGCGGCGCGGCACGCCGGCGATACCCAGATAGTGCATCGGCCAGAAGATGACGTAGGCGCCGATGAGCGTACCCCAGAAGTGCAGCTTGCCCAGCGTCTCGTTCATGAAACGGCCGTACATCTTGGGGAACCAGTTGTAGATGCCGGCGAACATACCGAAGAAGGCCGCCACACCCATCACGATGTGGAAGTGCGCCACCACGAAGTAGGTGTCGTGCATCGGGATATCGATGGTCGAGTTGCCGAGGAAGATACCGGTCAGACCACCCGAGATGAACAGCGACACGAAGCCCATGGCGAACAAGCTGGCCGAATTGTAGCGCACATTACCCTTGTAGATGGTGGCGATCCAGTTGAACACCTTCACGGCCGAGGGCACGGCGATGATCAGGGTGAACACCACGAAGAAGTTCGAGATGAAGGGGTTCACACCGGCCATGAACATGTGGTGTGCCCACACGATGAACGACAGGAAGGCGATGGACAGCATGGAGTACACCATGGCCTTGTAGCCGAAGATGGGCTTGCGCGTGTGCGTGGCCAGCACCTCCGACACCAGACCCATGGCAGGCAGGATGATGATGTACACCTCGGGGTGACCGAGGAACCAGAACAGGTGCTGGTACAGGATCGGCGAGCCGCCTACGTGGTCGAGCGCCTGACCGCCGATATAGATTTCGTTCAGGTAGAAGCTGGTGCCCAGCACGCGGTCGAACATCAGCAGGAAGAAGCCCGACACCAGTACGGGGAACGACAGCAGGGCGATGATGGCCGTGATGAAGAATGCCCATACCGTCAGCGGCATGCGCCACAGGCTCATGCCCTTGGTGCGCAAGTTGAGCACCGTGGTCACGTAGTTGATACCACCCAGGGCCACCGATACCACGAAGAACACCAGCGCTACCAGCCACAGGTCCATGCCCACGCCCGAGCCATCAGAGGCCTGCGGCAGCGCACTCAGCGGCGGATAGGCCGTCCAGCCGCCGGCAAAGGGACCCGTGCTCACGAACAGCGACAGGAACATGATTACGCTGGCCAGGAAGAAGAACCAGTACGACAGCATGTTCATGAAGGGCGACGCCATGTCGCGTGCACCGATCTGCAGGGGAATGAGCAGGTTGGAGAACGTACCCGACAGGCCGGCCGTCAGCACGAAGAACACGATGATGGTGCCGTGCATGGTGACCAGTGCGTAGTAGAACTCTTGCGAGAGCGTACCCACGCCCGTGTCGGGATTCACTTCGATCCACTTGCCGAGGATCGGCTTGAGCCATGCCAGACTTTCCTCGGGGAAGCCCAGCTGCAGGCGGAAGACGATCGACATGGCTGCACCGATCAGGGCCCAGAACATACCCGTGATCAGGAACTGCTTGGCGATCATCTTGTGATCCTGGCTGAAAATGTACTTGGTGATGAAGTTCGACTGGAACTTGTCACCGTGATGATGCTCGTGAAAATGGTCGTCGAAGCCGTACTTCTCGATCAGCTCGTCGGTATTGTACGTCTCCTTGACGGCCGGTTGGGTTACCACTGTATTTGCCATGGGTGGTATGAGTTTATGGTTGAACCTTTTCTTTCTGCTTCCGCAAAGATCGGCCTTGAACGTTATTCTTCACTCTGTACTTCTTCGGCGGGCTGTTCGGCCGGTGCTTCCTCGCCCGGGAATACGCGATCCTTCCAGGGATCCTCATCCGTGCCGCGAATGGTCGAGAAGTAGTACGATTGCTGCTCTTTGAGCCACTGCTCGTACTCTTCCTCCGTCACGATACGCACGATCTTGCGCATCGAGAAGTGACCCTTGCCACACAGCTCGGCACAAGCCAGCTCGAAGTTGAACGTCTTCCAGCGGGGCTCGCTGTTGGGGTCGTTGGGGTCGCTGGGCTCCCACCATTCGGGATACTTGGGATTGCCGTCCTCGTCGCGCTCGCCCAGCTTGCGCCGATACTCTTCGGTGGTCATCGTCGGCGTGAACACGAAGTAGGTGGGCATGCCCGGCACGGCGTCCATCTTCACGCGGAAGTGCGGCAGATAGAAGTTGTGCAACACGTCGCGCGAGGTGATGCGCACGCGCACCGGTTTGCCGACAGGCAGCACCAGGTCGGTGGGCTGGAAGTCGTCGAGGTTGGCCTCATCGGTCCAGTCCTGACCCAGCGGGTTGGTAGCCGTGATCTTGCGGTAGTCACGCAGGCCCAGCTTGTTGTCGGGGCCCGGGTAGCGCAGATACCACAGGAACTGCGAGCCGGTGGCCTCCACCTCGATGTAATCCTTGCCCGGAACGGCATCGGCGGGGATGTCCACCATGATGTCGTTCCACGCGATCAGGCCACGGATCACCAGGAAGGTCATCACCACGGCCGGCACGCCCGTCCAGATCATCTCCAGGCGGTCGTCGTGCGGATAGAAATCGGCTTTGTGGCCTTTGCGACCGCGGTATTTCCATGCGAAGTAGAACAGGGCGATCTGGGTGGCGAGGAAGACGATGCCGGTGAAGAACAGCGTCACGTTGAACATGCTGTCGATCTCGCCGCCGTGGGCCGAAGCCGACTCGAGCGGACCGTAGCCCAGCATCAGGTTTTTGTAGTGCATCGCCGACCAGATGCAGAAGGCGATGAAGAACACCATGAACCACAGCATCATGGTGCCGTTCACGCGGTTGGTGGCGTATTGCGCTTCCTCCTCGCCGCGAATCTTGCGCGCCAGCTCGGAAATCTTGCCGATCTGGATCAGCACTACGACGATCAGGACAAGCGAAGCTATTGCCAGAAGAGCCGTCATGGTTGCACTTTAGTTTTGAGGGTCGCACCCTTCGTTATCAGGACAAAGTTGAATGTCGTATTCAATGTTTTGTTCAGGCTTTCGCCAAAAAGCTCGTCAACCGAAAGGCCACACGTGGTGGTGCAGGCTTTCTTCCTTGTAGGGATCGTTCTTGGGCAGCAGCGGCGCCTTTTCCAGCTGGCTCATCACCACGTACAGGAACAGGCCCAGGAAGCCGATCAGCGTGCCCAGCTCGAGCAGGCCGGGGATGGTGAAGCCCATCATGAAGCTCGAGCCGTGCTCGGCGGCATGGCCTGCCTCTTCGGCGGCGTGGGCCAGGTGCTGCGCATTGATCAGCGCGCCCGGCTTGATGGCCTGGAAGTAGTCCCACCAGTGGCCGAAGAACACCAGCGACGACACCAGGATGAGCGTACCCATCTTGCGCTTGGCCGTGTTGGGCATCAGCACGAGGAAGGGCAGCACGAAGTTCAGGATCAGGTTGCCGTAGAACAGCACGGGGTAGTTGTCGAGGCGCTGCTTGAAGTAGATCGTCTCCTCACCCACGTTGCCGTACCAGATCAGCATGTACTGGTCGAACCACAGGTAGGTCCAGAAGATGCTGAAGGCGAACAGGAACTTGCCCATGTCGTGCAGGTGGTCGTCGTTGAGCCAGGGCATGTAGCCGTTGCTGCGCAGCCAGATGAGCAGCAGGATCATCAGGGCCGTGGCACCCACGAACCAGCTGGCCGTCATGTACCATGCGTACATGGTGCTGTACCAGTGCGCGTCGATCGACATGAGCCACAGCCAGATCAGCGCTGCGCTCGAGAAGGCGGCAAACAGCATGAAGCCGCCCGAGTACTTGCGCATCTCCCTGTGGAAGGTGAAGTTGAGCGGGCCGCCCTTCTCGTCTTCTTCGAGCGACAGGGTGCGCAGCTTGCGCGCCACCCAGTACCAGATACCCACGAAGATGATGGTGCCGAAGGTGTACCAGCCCTTGTTCAGGAAAGCCGACTTGTGCTGCAGCACCTCGTCGGTGGCTACGGCCTCGGGGTCGGCCCAGTGGTACAGGTGATGGAAGTGCCCCCAGATGCCGGCAGCCACGATCAGCATCAGCACGAGGCCCACCGGAAGGAAGAGGGTGAAGGCCTCCACCACCCGCTTGAAGGCGACGTACCAGCCACCCCAGGCCGTGATGGCAGCCGCCAGGAAGAACAGCGAGATGAAGGAAATGCCCGTGAAGAAGGCGCTGTTGTGGAGGAAGTTGCTCCAGAAGCGCATATGACCCGGCGTGTGGTCGGTCAGAAACGTCAGGATCAGACACACGACGCCCACCGCCATCATGCCGTACAGGAATTTCTTCCGGTTGCCGTCAAAGGTGAAATCGCTCATCGTATCTTTTCACATTTATGGATGAATCAAACCTGTTTCAAAGTTGGTTTTGCCGAAAGGCAAAGGGTATGCATCAGTGGCCGTCGCCATGCGTCGTCTCCGTCTCGCCCTGCCCTGCCGGAGCGGCTTCTTCCGGCTGCTCGGCCACCTCGTGCTGGATCCATGCCGCCGGCGTGCCGAACTCGGGATTGAGCGTGTTCTCGTTCTCGTCGTATTTCAGCTTGCGGTCCTTGGCCTGCAGCGCACGAATCCAGTGGATCACCTGCCAGCGCTCCTCGTACGACAGCTTGTCGGCATAGCTGCCCATCACGTTGATGCCGTACATGATGGCATGGTAGAAGCGCCCGTTCGAGGCCGTGACGTACTCGTCGAGCAGGAAGTTCTTGGGTGCAGCGGGATAGACGCCGCCATCTTCGCGCACCAGGTAGCCGTTGCCGTCGCCCTTCTCGCCGTGGCAGATGCCGCAATAGATGTTGTACAGCTCCTTGCCGCGCTCCAGCCCCTCGGCCGTGATGGGGAACGGGTTCTGGATGATCTCGGCTGCAGCACGCGCCCTGCCCTCGTCGGTGTTGGGATAGTAGTAGGGCACGTGGCCGTTGAGCGGCACGCCGATGGCATTGCCCTCGAGGCCTTCCAGCACGGCCAGCTCTTTCTTCGCCTGCTCGCCGTCGGCGGCAAATGCCACGCCCGTATAGCCGCGGGGAATGGTGCCGGCTACCGGCTTGCGCGGCTTCGACAGCTCGTAGCGGCTCTTTACGCTCTCCTCATCGAAGGTGTTGAGCGGATAGGCGATGTACACATTGGCCTCGTAGGCGATGCTGTGCGCCATGCCCGGAATGAACTCGCTACCCGTCTGGTTGGGACCGGGCTGCTGGCAGGCCGTTCCCGTCAGGATCAGGCCCAGCATCAGGCCCAGCAAAAGGTTATGGTTGGTCTTTTTCATCGTTCCGATTCGTGCTTTTTTGCCAAATCAATTCCTTCGCGCAGCCAGGCTGCCTGAATTATTTCTTCTCGATCGTTTTTTCGTGCACTTCCGAGGCGCCGGTGCGCTTGAGGAAGTCGCGCAGGCGGTTCAGCTCCTCCTCGCTCTTGCCGGCCTTGTCGAAGGCCAGGCAGAACTTGTCGTCGGTGATGCGGTCGTCGAGCGTGGGGTTGTCCACGCCGAAGCCCTGACCGTTGACGATGTAGAAGCTCACCGTCATGCCGATGGCGGCAAACAGCACCGTCAGCTCGAACGTGATGGGAATGAACGAAGGCACGGCCCAGAAGGGTTTGCCACCGAAAATGATGGGATAGTCCTTGGTGAAGATCCAGGTCATGCCCAGGAATGCCGTCAGCGTGCCCAGCATGCCGTACACGAAGCCGGCGATATGCAGTCGCGACTCGGCCAGACCCAACGCCTGCTCCATGCCGTGCACGGGGAAGGGCGTAAACACGTCCATGATGTCGAGGTGCTGTTCGCGCGCCTCTTTCACGGCTTTGAGCAGGATTTCTTCGTCGTCGTACAGGCCGAAGAGAACGTCCTTCTTTTTCATTTATAAAGCGGTTTACGGTTGTTCGCTATTCTGTGTCTTTCGCCTTTCGGCAAATGCCTCCCGGATTTTAGTGGGCGGCAGCCTCGGCTTTCTTCACTGCCTCCACCCCGACGTACTGGTCGCCTGCCGTCTTCAGGATCGACTTGACTTCGGCCACGGCTACCACCGGTGCCACCTTCACGAAGATGAGGTAGAAGGTGAAGAACAGGCCGAACGTACCGAGGTAGATGCCGATCTCGACCCAGCTGGGCCAGTAGTAGCTCCAGCTCGAGGGCAGGAAGTCGCGCGCCAGCGTCGAGACGATGATCACGAAGCGCTCGAACCACATGCCGATGTTCACGAAGATCGACATGAAGAAAGTGATGGTCACGTTGCGGCGGAACTTCTTCACCCAGAAGATGTTGGGCGAAAGCACGTTGCAGCCCATCATGCCGATGTAGGCCCAGTAGTAGGGACCGAACACGCGGTTGTAGAAGGCGAACATCTCGTAGATGTAGCCCGAGTACCAGGCGATGAACAGCTCCGTCAGGTAGGCCGTACCCACGATCCAGCCCGTGAGCAGGATCACCTTGTTCATGCTCTCGATGTGGGCGATGGTGATGTAGTCTTCCAGCTTGAGCAGCTTGCGCGTGATGGTCATCAGGGTCTGCACCATGGCAAAACCCGA
>CAYNYN010000119.1:0-7155 GCA_964401445.1 uncultured Saprospiraceae bacterium
TTTGGGCCTCGATGTTGAGACAGGGCCAGCAAGCGTTTTGGAAAAAAGCTGCGTCCTCACTGCGTCAAGCTGCGCCTGAAAGCTGCGGTTTTAAAACAAGGAACTGTGATACCCAAACAAGTCTGACCACCTTTTGGAATTTATCCAACATGAATCACCGGACCTATAATAGGCTGATAATAATGGATTACATGGCACTCTCAAAAGGTAGTCTCAACCAATAACCACCCTCAAACGCTACAGCGCTACAAACGACGCGGGGGCAGAGGGATAACCCCTCCGCCCCCGCACTTTTTGCGGCAGCAGGACTCAGCCTGCCAGCATCTTCATCTTCTCGTGGCGCAGCGCCTCCTCGGCGTACTGGAACAGGCGCGCCTTGAGCGAGCGGAACTCGCCCTCCAGCTCGCCCATCTTCTTGCTCAGCTCCTCGTGTTCCTTGCGGTACTTCTGCTCTTCGTGGTCGGGATGATCGGGATTGCGCACCAGCTCGGCCAGCAGCTTCTCGTGCTGGATGACCAGCTCCTCGGTGCCCTTCACCTCCTCGAACCAGCGGTTCAGCTCGCGCTCCAGCTCGCGAATGCCGTCCACGCTGGCTTCGGACAGCAGAAACACGTAGTGCTTGTTGATCAGGTTGCTCATGAAGTGATGTTCGTCTTTCCAGAAGGCGAGCAGGCTGAGCCACTCGCGCGCCGTGCGATGGAATTCCGTCACGTGCGCTTCATCGAAATAGGCACGGGTGCTTTGTACCATTCCCATAGTGCATGTCTTTTTTTCGTTCGACAATCGATTACGTAACACCTCCCAATTTGCAGCGGTTGGCCCCGCCCCGACACTGATTTTGCGCAAGCGACACGGTGAGCCTCGTCAGTGCCCTCTGCGGCACGCCGCAACCTGTCGGCCCGCTTTTCCATGAGTCTGGTGCAAAAAGTCGATGGACGATGGACTATCAATGATGGACGTCGTCACGTCGTCACAGCCTGCCCCGAGTATCGGGGCGTCACGTGTCACGCGTCACGCTCAACGCTCAACCATTTTTTTCAGGGGACTCAACCATCAGCTCCTCGATTCCTTTTCCGGGCGCCCCCCTCGCTGCGCTCGGGTCGGGCCCTTCCAGGCTCGCCTGTCGGCTCGGCCCTTCGCTGCGCTGCGGGCTGGCCTTCCGCTGCGCTACAGGCCACCTTCCAGGCCCCTGGCGCAGGGCATGGGGCCGTGGCGGCACCACACCCCGACAAAAAGATCCATTGCCGTATCATTGCAGGCGTGGCACCGCCACCTCATCTCTACCGCTCATGTGGCCATTCGACATCTTCACCCGCAAAGGCTTGCGCGACGTGCAGGGCGCCCCGTCGTGGGGGCGGCTCGTGTGGCGCCGCCTGTGGCGGCAGCGCCGCGGCAAGGTGGCGCTGTGGCTGCTGTGCGGGTGGGTGCTGCTGGCCCTGCTGGCCGACTTCCTGGCCAACGACAAGCCGCTGTGGTGCCGCGTCGATGGCTTCACCTACTGGCCCGTGTGGGAGGAGCTGACGGGCACGCAGCAATGGCCCGCCGATTTCTACAGCGAGTCCTGGCACGCGCGCACCTACGAGGCCGTGGTGTGGCCGCCCGTGCCGTGGGCCCCCAACACCCTCGACAGCCGCAACCGCAACTACAAGGGACCCTTCGACGCGCAGGACGTGCCCGCGCCCCGCTTCCGCCACTGGCTGGGCACCGACCGCATGGGGCGCGACGTGCTGGCCGGCATGATCCACGGCGCGCGCGTGGCGCTGGTCGTCTGCGTGGTCGCTTTCGTGCTGGCCGGCATGATCGGCGTGGTGATGGGTGGCCTGGCCGGCTTCTGGGGCGACGACGGCATGCGGGTACGGGCCGACCTGCTGGTGCTGAGTCTGCTGGGCCTGGCCGCCGGCCTGTACGAGGGCTTCGTGGCCGGACCGTGGCAGGAGGAGGGCACCACCCTGGGCAGCATGCTGTGGCGCGCGGCGCAGTGGTGGCTGGCGGCGGCGCTGGTGGTGTGGCTGTGGTGGCGCCTCGTGCCCGACCGCTGGATGCCGCGCTGGCGCCTGCCGCTCGACCTGTGGATCATGCGCCTCATCGAGCTGATGGACACGCTGCCCGTGCTGCTCATCCTCATCGTGCTGAGCGCCGTGGTGGGCACCGCCTCCATCGTGTGGACCATGCTGCTCATCCCCCTCATCGGCTGGTACGCCATCGCCCGCTTCACGCGGGGCGAGCTGCTGAGCGTGCGCGCCCGCACCTGGATCGAGGCGGCCCGCACGCTGGGCCTGCCCGAGTGGCGCATCTTCTGGCGCCACGCCCTGCCCAACGCCATCGGGCCCGTGCTCATCGTGCTGGTCTATTTCACCGCCGACGTGGTGGCCATCGAGGCCTCTCTCTCCTTCCTGGGGCTGGGCACGGCCCCCGACGAGATCACCTGGGGCAAGCTGCTGGCCGAGTCGCGGCACAACATCCGCGCCTGGTGGCTGGCCGTCTTTCCGGGCATGGCCATCTTCGGCGTGCTGTGGCTGCTGCACACCCTCGTCGGCGCCCTGAACAACGCCCTGGAAGACAGGGAGTGACGCGCGAGTTGGCAAATGGCCCTTCGTCCTGCCCAAAGCGCGCATGCAACCGCACTTTTTTTCTGGTTGAGGGTTGAGCGTGTAGCGTTGAGGGTTTTTCACAAAGAGGAACCGAAGAATCGATTTCACCTCACATTGTGGTCACACTCCTCACTCCCCCTCTCCTTCTCTCTGCCTCGCAAAATATCCACCAACGTTTACGAGCCTCGAAAAGGCTCGCAAACGTTTCTCTCTTCTCTCCGTCTCTCAGTCACTCAGTCACTCCGTCTCTCGCTGTCTCAGGAAACACGCTGCACCCATTCATTTCCCGAAAAGGTAAAAGGCGCTTCACAAAGGCTTAATACACAGGCGGCACCTTTGCACCAGACAAAGCAACCAAGCCACGATGAAGCGCGAACTCGATCTGGTCATCATTTCCGACACGCACCTGGGCACCTACGGCTGCCATGCCCGCGAGCTGGACAACTACCTCAAGAGCATCCGCCCCAGGATACTGGTACTCAACGGCGACATCCTCGACATCTGGCAGGGTCGGCTGGCCCACTTTCCGCCCGAGCACGTGCGCGTGGTGCGCCGCATCCTGAAGATGGCCGCCGAGGGCACGCGCGTCTATTACCTCACCGGCAACCACGACGACGCCCTGCGCCGCTATACCGACTTCAGCGCCGGCAACGTCCACCTGCGCGACAAGCTCGTGCTGCAGCTCCACGGCCAACGCTACTGGATCTTCCACGGCGACGTGTTCGACCTGAGCATCCGCTACTCGCGATGGCTGGCGCGCCTGGGCGGCCTGGGCTACGACTGGCTCATCCGCCTCAACCGATGGGTCAACCGCTGGCGCCAGCGCATGGGCAAGCCCCGCATGTCGTTTGCCGAAAGGCTGAAGTACCGCGTCAAGGAGGCGGTGCGCTTCGTGCACGACTTCGAGGCCACGGCCATCCGGCTGGCCGCCGAAAAGGGCTACGACTACGTGGTGTGCGGCCACATCCACCGGCCCCTCATCCGCCGCGAGGAGATCGATGGCCGCACGGTCACCTACATGAACGCCGGCGACTGGGTGGAGAACCTCACGGCGCTCGAATGCAAGGGCGGCCGCTGGCGCCTGTTCCGCTACGATGAGGCCGCCTTCGACGGCCTGCATCCCCACCTGCGCATCGCCGAGGCGGCACCCGAGATCCCTACCGGCGAAGCGCTCGTGCGGCGCGTGATGGGGTGAGCGCGCCCGAGGCCCTACCGGCTCATCCAAACCCGCATATTGCTCCTGTCTCGCTGCTGAACCAGGGGTGCCCCGCAGGGGGCGCCCTTTTTTGCTGTGCCGGCGGCTGCCACGAGGCGCTGACTTACCTTTGCGCAAAAACACGTCATGCCGCGCACCGTCGTACTGGGCGCCTCGCCCAACCCCAACCGCGCTTCGTTTGTTGCTGTCAGGAAACTGGTGGATGCCGGAGAGGAGGTCGTGGCCCTGGGGCGCCGGCCCGGCACCATCGGCACCGTCGCCATACAGACCGACTGGCCCGAGGCCGAAGCCCTGCGCCCCGTCGATACGGTCACGCTCTACCTCAACCCCGAGGTGCAGCCACAGTACTACGACTACATCCTGGCCCTGCAGCCGCGCCGCATCATCTTCAACCCCGGCACCGAAAACGCCGAGCTGGCCGCGCTGGCCCGCCAGCAGGGCATCGAGCCGGTGGTGGCCTGCACGCTGGTGCTGCTGAGCCTGGGGCAGTATCACGAGACGGAGGCCTGAGTGTCCATCATGCTTTCGCAAAAAACGACCCGTCGCCATGAGCACGCATACGCTGCAAGAAGCCGTACATGCCTTTTTTGGCCACGAGGCCATATGGACGAGCCAGCCCGTAGGTGAAGGCTACATCCACAAGACGTGGCGCGTGGAGATCCCCTCGCTGCACCGCGCCTTCGCCGTGCAGCAGTTCAACGACGCGGTCTTCCCCCATCCCGAGAAGGTGATGGGCAACATCCTCGAAGTGGTGACGTGGCTGGCCGTGCACGACTACCCGCTGCGGCTGCCCGTGCCGCGCACGCTGCCCGACGGCCACACCCTCTTTCGCGACAGCGAAGGCAAGCTGTGGCGCGCCTTCCCCTGGTTCGACCACGACAGCTCGGCGGCCCTGCTGACCGGCCCCGAGGAGGCCTTCGAAGGGGCACGCGCCTACGGCACGCTCATGCGTACGCTCGACGGGCTGCCGCCCCAGCGCCTGCACAAAGACGACATCATCCCCCACTTCCACGACCTGGGCTGGCGCATCGGGCGGCTGGGCAAGGCCATCACCGAAGCCGACGAGCAGCGCCTCGCCCTGGCGCGCCCCTGGCTCGACCGCATCAGGCCCCACTTCGACCTGGCCGAGAAGCTGGCACGTACCGCCCTGCCCGACCGCATCTGCCACAACGACGCCAAGCCGTCCAACCTGCTGTGGGATGCCAGCGGCCGCGTGGTGGCCATCGTCGATTTCGACACCGTCATGCCCAACCCCGTCTGGTGCGACTTCGGCGACATGGTGCGCTCCTTCGTCAGCCCCGTGGCCGAAGACGAACCCGACCTCGAGCTGGTCGGCGTCGAACTGGAGATGTACCGTGCCCTGGTCGAAGGCTTCTTCGAAGCCACCGGCGGCTGGATCACGCTGCCCGAGATACAGTCGCTCGCCGAGGGCGCCCTGGCCATCGTGCTCGAGCAGGCCGTGCGCTTCCTGACCGACTTCCTGCAGGCCGACGTGTACTACCCCATCGAATACGAGACGCACAACCTCGTGCGCGCCTCCAACCAGATCACCCTGCTCGAAGACCTCGTGCGCCGCTACGACGACCTGCTGCGCATCGTCCGACGTACCGCGGCGCATACTTTGCTGTAATGGGGGGAGGATGCGAGGATCTGATGGTTGAGACGGCCCCCTTGGGCCGATGTTGATAGCCGCTGGCGCGGCCTGTTGAGACGCGGCTACGCCGCGATGTTGAGATGCGCAAATACGTAGCGTGGCGCCCGTAGCGACTTTTTGCGAGGAAAAGGCAGAACCGATTCGACCGGTTTCACCGATTCACCCGGTTTTACCAATCATCGGTGGCCCTCTGTGCGTACGCTGTGAATCTCTGTGGTAGAAAAACTGCGTGATTGCTGCGCTTGCGGTTGTGCGCGCCTTTTGACGAAAGTCACCCAGCCCGATCCGGCCCTTTCGGTGCAGGCTCCTTTGCCGAACGCTCGTTCGTACGTATTTTTGGGAAGCATTTGCGGAAGCGCAAACCAAAGACCTCCAGATAAAACCAGACGGACCATGCACTACTATTCGCTTGGGCAAATACCGCACAAACGCCACACCCAGTTTCGCAAGCCCGACGGCTCGCTCTACCACGAGGAGCTGTTTTCCACCGAAGGATTCAGCAACGTGTACTCGCTGCTCTACCACCTCAACCCGCCCACGCAGATCGTGCAGGTGGGCGACCCGGTGTCGGTGGAGCCGAAGATCGTGGCCGACCGCCAGCTGAAGCACCGCAGCTTCTCGGGCTTCGCCATCGAGCCCGAAGACGACTACCTCGACAGCCGCAAGCCCGTGCTGGTCAACAGCGATTGCAAGATCATCCTCGCCGCGCCGCGCAAGGGCTTCAGCGACTACTTCTACAAGAACGCCGATGCCGACGAGGTCATCTTCGTGCACGAGGGCTCGGGCGTGCTGCACAGCATGTACGGCAAGCTGCCCTTCCAGCCGGGCGACTACCTCGTCATCCCGCGCGGCACCATCTACCAGCTCGAGTTTGCCGACAGCAACAACCGGCTGTTCATCGTGGAGAGCTACAGCCCCGTGGTCACCCCGAAGCGCTACCGCAACCAGTTCGGACAGCTGCTCGAGCATTCGCCCTTCTGCGAGCGCGACATCCGCAAGCCGCAGGAGCTGGAGACCTACGACGAGAAAGGCGACTTCCTGCTCTACATCAAGAAGCAGGACATGATGTACCCGTACCACTATCTGAACCACCCGTTCGACCTGGTGGGTTGGGACGGCTACCTCTATCCCTACGCCTTCAGCATCCACGACTTCGAGCCCATCACGGGCCGCGTGCACCAGCCGCCCCCCGTACACCAGACCTTCGAAGGACGCGGCTTCGTCATCTGCTCGTTCGTGCCGCGCCTGTACGACTACCATCCGCTGGCCATCCCTGCGCCCTACAACCACAGCAACATCGACAGCGACGAGGTGCTCTACTACGTGGAGGGCGAGTTCATGAGCCGCAAGCACGTCGAGCGCGGTATGATCACGCTGCACCCCGGCGGCATCCCGCACGGACCGCATCCCGGCGCCGTGGAGAAAAGCATCGGACAGAAAGAGACGCACGAGCTGGCCGTCATGGTCGATACCTTCCGCCCGCTCATGCTGACCGACCACGCAGCGGCCATCGAGAACCCGGACTACTACAAGAGCTGGCTGGAATAAACTCAGGAGGAATCGAGGATTTGAGGAATCGAGGAACCGAAGGTTGAGACTCGCTATCGCTCGATGTCGATAAGCCGCTGACGCGGCCCTGTTGAGACGCTGCTGCGCAGCGATGATGAGATAAAAACGTTGCGTGACGTTGCGGC
>CAYNYN010000119.1:7255-9855 GCA_964401445.1 uncultured Saprospiraceae bacterium
GAGTGAAGAGAGAGGAGTGTACCGATTTGACCGGTTTCACCGATTCAACCGATTTAACCAGACTCCGTGGCCCTCTGTGCGTACTCTGTGAAACTCTGTGTAACAGAAATTGCGTCTGGAAGCTGCGGTTGAAAACGTGGCAACCCCGGGATAGTCGGAGCAGGCAGAGAGTAGCATCGTCCATAGTCTATCGTCCATAGTCCATCGTCCAATACCACACCTTCAAAAAACAATATCGTCATGAGTACCCTGACCAAATCCCAAACTTCGGTACAACAGGATACCTTCCCCATCAATGGCACCGACCACATCGAATTCTACGTCGGCAATGCCAAGCAGGCCGCCTACTACTACCAGACGGCCTGGGGCTACAAGCTGATCGCCTACCGCGGTCCCGAGACGGGCTGCCGCGACAAGGTGTCGTACGTGCTGGAACAGGGCAAGATCCGGCTGGTGCTGACCGCCGCCCTGACGCCCGACAGCGACATCGCGCGCCACGTGCACGAGCACGGCGACGGCGTCAAGGTGCTGGCCCTGTGGGTGGACGACGCTGCCTGGGCCTTCGAGACGGCCGTGGCCCGCGGCGCCAGGCCGGCCATGGAGCCGCAGGTGCTCGAAGACGAGCACGGCCGCGTCGTGCTGTCGGCCATACACACCTACGGCGAGACCATCCACACCTTCGTCGAGCGCAAGGACTACCACGGCGCCTTCATGCCGGGCTTCGAGCCGCGCGAGCCGCTCATGGAGGTCAAGCCCGTGGGCCTGCAGTTCGTCGATCACTGCGTGGGCAACGTGGAGCTGGGCCAGATGAACCGCTGGGTCGAGTTTTACCAGAACGTGCTGGGCTTCAAGCTGCTCGTCACCTTCGACGACAAGGACATCTCGACCAAGTACACGGCCCTGATGAGCAAGGTGGTGTCCAACGGCAACGGCTACATCAAGTTCCCCATCAACGAGCCGGCCAAGGGCCTGAAGAAATCGCAGATAGAAGAGTACCTCGAGTTCTACCGCGGCCCGGGCGTGCAGCACATCGCCGTGCACACCGACGACATCATCTACACCGTCAGCGAGCTGCGCCGCCGCGGCGTGGACTTCCTCTACGTGCCCGAGACCTACTACGATACGGTCGAGGAGCGCGTGGGCAAGATCGACGAGGACCTCGAAGACCTCAAGCGCCTCAACATCCTCGTCGATCGCGACGACACGGGCTACCTGCTGCAGCTCTTCAGCAAGCCGGTGCAGGACCGCCCCACCGTCTTCTACGAGATCATCCAGCGCAAGGGGGCCCGCTCGTTCGGCAAGGGCAACTTCAAGGCCCTCTTCGAAGCCATCGAGCGCGAGCAGGCACTGCGCGGCACGCTCTGATGGCCCTGGCTTTCGCCAAACGAAGCCCCGACCCCTCACCGGGTGGTCGGGGCTTTTTTGGTGGCACAGCCGTCGCAGGACCCCATTTCCTCGTCCGGGGGCAGGCGTCATTCGTCGGCAGATGGTGCCACAACCCAACGCCCGCAGTATCTTGATGGCCCAACACCGCAGCCATGGCCGACGACCGACACGAATGCCTCAACTGTGGCGGCACCCTGCCCGAAGGGGCTGGCTGGTGCCCGTGGTGCGGACAAAAGGTGCCGCGCACGCTGGTGCCCACCTTCAGGGAGCTACTGAGCGACGGCCTCGAGACCTTTTTCAACATCGACCATCGCATCTGGCGCACGGTAGGGGCGCTGTTCCGGCCCGGCGCCCTCACGCTGGCCTGGCTCCAGGGCAGGCGCGCCCGCTACTACCCGCCTTTTCGCATCTTCTTCGTGGCGGCACTCGCCTACTTCGCCCTCGACGCGCTCACCCGTACCCCCGACACGGGGATCGTGCAGGTAGAAGGCCGCCCACTCACCGACTTGCGGCAAACGCGGGCCCGCTACCTGTGGCTCGACTCGCTGCGCCAGGCCGCACCCGACTGGTACCCGGGCGCGCCGCGACAGGCCCGCGAGGTGCTCGACACCCTGCTGGCCCGCATGCCCTCGCCCTGCGGCGACACGACCACCTTTACCACCATCGACGGGCGCTCCCTTCGCTTCTGCGAGCGCGACCTGTTTGCCCTGAGTCCGAGCGAGTTCTTCGCACGCTACGAGGTGAGCGACTTCTGGACGCGGCTGTCCCTGACGCTGGTGATGAAAGGCATCCAGTCGCCAGAGGCACTCAACGAGTTTCTGCTGGCCCATTTCGTGTGGTTCCTGACGGTCTTGCTGCCGCTGCTGGCGGCCCTGTCGCACCTCGTCTTTCGCAAGGCCCGCCAGCGCTACGTCGTCCATCTCGTCATGCTGCTGCACCTGACGTCCTTCGTGTTCGTGCTGCTGGCAGCCATGCGCGTGCTTGCCTTGGCAGGCGTTGGCGAGGCGTGGATCGCCCCGGCCCTCGTCGTCCTCATTCCCGCCTGGGATCTGGTGGCCACCAGGCGCTGCCTCGGCCTCTCGTGGCGGGCCACCCTGTGGCGATGGACGCTCTTCGGCCTGCTGGCCGTGCTCGTCTTCGCCCTGGGGCTGGTGGTGTATGCCGTGGTGAGCCTCAGTATGCTTTAAATGCTCGCTGGGCTCGCGACGATGGAC
>CAYNYN010000120.1:0-2439 GCA_964401445.1 uncultured Saprospiraceae bacterium
ATTTTTCACAATCGACTGACCCTGAGCGATGTGTGGTTATTGTTGACAAGATAACAAGATGCACACGCCTTTATTTCAATACATTTACGTGGGTCATATTAGGGAAATTCTTAATGAGCAACGTGTCGGCCAGTTTACAATTTTAACTGTTTTTAACTACTTTGTATTGTTACAACATTTCTGGCTCGGTTGGTGGAGTGACAGGAAAAAAGCCAGCCTTTTCAAAGAGCGTGTGGGTAAAGAAAAGCGTTTATTTCGAATTGGCCAAGTATTTCGCGTGATTTTTCTCCCTCGGGAATGGATGGCCCAATTTCGTGCCGCGGCTGGGCGAGCAGGGCGCTTTGCCAAGCCGAGCTGCAGGCCCATTTACCCGGTACCTGCCTGCGGGTCCTGGCCTGTCGATTGCTCCGGCCAGGGCCGTTACGCGCGATTTTGTGACAAATTTGGTTGATTGATTGTTGGGTATGAGGTTTTTGTGCTGGTGTTTGCCTTCTCGGGCCCTTGGTGTCGGTCTGCGGCCAAGGACGTGGGGGTGGCCGGCTGGCGCGTGTGTTTGGTCGTGGCCGGGCGACTTTTGCGCGCGTGCGCGAAGCGGGGTCGGCGGCTTTTCCTACCTTGCGGCACCAATACCTGCCGCATATGGATGCCGACACTCCCTGGCTCGTCGCCCATCTGGCCATCGGGCCGCTCATTTTCGTCCTGGCCAAGGTCTTTCAGACCTGGCCCCCGAAGAAGATCAACCATTTCTACGGGTATCGCACGCCGCGCAGCATGCGCAACCAGGACACCTGGGACGAGGCGCAGCGCTACAGCACGCGCATGCTGCAGTATGCCGCGCTGGCCACCACGGCCTTCCAGGTGTTGGCCGTGCGTCTGTGGCCCGACGAACGGTCGATTATGGCCAGCGTGGCCTTCCTCGTGGCGGCGCTTTTGGCTACCATTGTGGCGACCGAACGACATCTCAAGTCAACTTTCGACGATGAAGGCAAACGCAAGTTTCCGGGTTGAGGGCGGGCGCTGGTGGCTGGCCATCGGCGCGCTGTTTCTTTTTTGCCTTTCGGCAAATGGCACCCTGCGGGCACAGTCGGATGCGCGCTGGGGCGGAGTGGTGGCAGGCGTGCCATTCGTGTACGAGCATTTGCCGGAAGGCAGGGACTATCAGCCGTATCAGTTGCTCGGCTGGACGACGCTGGCCAACCTGAAAAAGCGGGGCGAGGATCGCCTTTACTGGTATGCCGAGCCGCAGCTCGTGTACGTGACCTACTCCGACGGCAGCGGACCCGACTGGGAGGTGGGCCTGAACTCGGGCCTGATGTATCAGCTGGCGCTGGGCAAGGGCTGGTTTGCCACGGCAGCCATCGGCACGGGGCCCCACTTCGTGACGGTGGAGACGCCACTGCAGGCGCGCGGCTTCATCTTTTCCGACAACTTCGAGGCAGGCCTCATCGCGCCGCTGGGCCCGGGCCTGCAACTGCACCTTCGCAGCCGCTTCCGACACATCAGCAATGCCGGCCTGAAGAACCCGAACAAGGGAATAGATATTTTCTTTGCCCTGGCCGGCATCGTCTGGCGGCTGGGCGCGTGAGCTGCGACGCCAGACTGGCCGGCAGGGTGGGGCGCAAGCGCAAAATTCGACGACCATGGCATTCAAGATCTACACCCGCACGGGCGACAAGGGCACCACGGCGCTGTTTGGCGGCAAGCGGCTGCCCAAGTCCGACCTGCGCATCGAGGCGTACGGCACCGTGGACGAGCTGAACTCGTACCTGGGACTGCTGCGCTGTCATTTGCCGGAAGGCAAGGAGAAAGAGGAGCTGCTGGAGGTGCAGCACTGGCTCTTCGTGGCGGGCGCGCACCTGGCCACCGATCCCGACAAACCCATGGACCTGCCGTCGCTGCCCGAGGATGGCGTGGAGCGTCTCGAGCGGGCCATCGACCGCATGGAAGCCGGGCTGCCGCCCCTGAAGCACTTCATCCTGCCGGGCGGCAACGAGGCCGTGGCCCACTGCCACGTGGCGCGCTGCGTGTGCCGGCGTGCCGAGCGCAGGGTGGTGGCCCTGGCACACGATTCGGCAGTGGACGAAGGCATCGTACGCCTGCTCAACCGCCTGTCCGACTACCTGTTCGTGCTGGCGCGCCATGTGGGGCGCATCACCGGTGCCGAGGAGATACCGTGGAAGCCGTGAAGGGGGGGTAAGGTTTAAAGTTTAAGGTTTAGTGTTTAAAGTTGATTTGCAATATTTTGCGAATGCGGATTGCATGTCCATCGTCCGCAGTTTTTTTCTGACACAGAGTTACACAGAGTGTGCACAGAGTTTCACCGAGACGGGTGCAATCGGGTAAATCGGTGAAACCGGTCAAACGGTTGAGGGTTGAGCGTGTAGGGTTGAGGGTTTGCCTCGCGCTACGCCTGTTCCCGATGCTCGGGACAGGATCCGA
>CAYNYN010000120.1:2539-3607 GCA_964401445.1 uncultured Saprospiraceae bacterium
GCCTGTTCCCGATGCTCGGGACAGGATCCGATTATCGGGGCAGCGAGCATCAACCATCAGACTTTCCCAGCTCGATGGCGCGTTGGAGGGCGGCCTGCAGGCCTTCCTTGATGTGGTCGGCCAGGGCGCTGCTTTCGTAGGTGCGCAGGGCCGCCTCGGTGGTGCCCCCTTTGCTGGCCACGCGCTGGATCCACTCTTCGAAGCTGTGGTCGGCCTTGTTGTACAGGTCCACTGCGCCGCGGAAGGTCTGATAGACGAGCAGCTCGGCCTCGGGCACGGAGAAGCCCATCTGGCGCGCGGCCTCGTACATGGCCTGCATGAAGAACCACACGTAGGCCGGGCCGCTGCCCGACACGGCGGTGGCTGCGTCGAGGAAGTCCTCGTTTTCGACGTAGAGCGTCTTGCCGGTGGTGTTGAGCAGGTTCTGCACGGTCACCAGCTCGATGCGCGTCACCTGGTCGCTCGAGGTGAAGACGGTCATGCCCTGACCGATCTGTGCCGGCAGGTTGGGCATGGCCCGGATGATCTTCTGCACGCCCAGCCCTTCGGCGATGGTGCGGATGCGCACGCCGGCCATGATGGAGAGGAAGACCTGCTGGGGATCGACGATGGTGCGGATGCGGCCGAACAGGGTGGGGGCATCCTGCGGCTTGACGGCCAGGATGATCAGGTCGGCCTGGGGCACGCAGGCCTCGGGGGCGCTGAACACCTCGCCGATGTCGAGCTGGCGCAGCGCCTCGGCCTTCTCGGGCGCCCGCTCGAGGATCATCATGCGTTCCTTGTCGGCGATGTGTGAGCGCAGGAAGCTGCGCGCGTAGGTGGATCCCATGTTGCCGCCACCGATGATGAGTATTTTCATGGCCGTTGGTTTTGTTGCGCGAGCCACAAAGTTGGGGCATTGTTTGCTTTCGCAAAAAACGACCCGACGGACGTGGGCCGATGTTCAGCGGCAAGGCGATGGGCAGTGAGGCGGTTTTGCTATGTTTGGGCCTGCTGCCGGGCGGCATTTGCCGAAAGGCGCATCATGGGATTGGTTGAGGGTGGAGCGTAACAACGTAACACCGTGAC
>CAYNYN010000120.1:3707-4875 GCA_964401445.1 uncultured Saprospiraceae bacterium
ACAACGTAACACCGTGACGACGTAACACCGTGACGACGTCCATCATAGGTAGTCCATTGTCCATCGTCTATCGTCCATTGTCAGAAACCACAACCACAAATTTTTGAGCGATGAAAAACCTTGCTTTTATGCTGGCGATTGCTGCCCTGTTCGGACTCTGCGCCTGTGAGGGAGGTGCTCCCACCGATTCGGCGGCCTCGAACGATACCGCTGCCGAGGCGGAGCGCCCCGAGTACGCCATCGTCATCCACGGCGGGGCGGGCACCATCCGGCGCGAGGATCTGACACCCGAGCAGGACTCGGCCTATCGCGCGGCCCTGTCTGCTGCGCTCGACATCGGCGAGGAGGTGCTGCGCAAGGGCGGCAGCGCCCTGGATGCCGTGGAGCAGACGATCCACTACCTCGAAGACTCGCCTCTGTTCAATGCCGGTCGCGGGGCCGTATTCACCAGCGCAGGCACCAACGAGCTTGACGCCTCCATCATGGACGGCAAGACGCGCAACGCCGGCGCCGTGGGCGGCGTGACCATCATCAAGCATCCCATCAGTGCGGCACGCGCCGTGATGGAAAAGTCGCCGCACGTGTTCATGGTGGGCAAGGGCGCCGAGGAGTTTGCCATCAGCGTGGGCCTCGACACCGTCGATCCGTCGTACTTCTACACGCAGCGGCGCTGGGAGAGCCTGCAGCGCGCCAAGGCCCGCGAAAAGCAGTCGGGCCAGTACCTGGTCGATCCCAACCCCGACTACAAGTTCGGCACGGTGGGCTGCGTGGCCCTCGACAAGGAAGGCAACATCGCTGCGGGCACCTCGACCGGCGGCATGACCAACAAGCGGTGGGGCCGCATCGGCGACTCGCCCATCATCGGGGCCGGCACCTTTGCCGACAACAACACCTGCGGCGTGAGCTGTACGGGCCATGGCGAGTTCTTCATCCGCTGGGTCGTAGCCTACGACGTGGCCGCACGCATGGAGTACCTGGGCGAGACGCTCGAACAGGCCACGCGCCACGTGATCCAGGAAAAGCTGAAGTCGGTGGGCGGCAGCGGCGGCCTCATCGCGCTCGACCGCCACGGCAACGTGTCCATGGAGTTCAACACCGAGGGCATGTACCGCGGCTATGCCCGGCCGGGCGAGCGCTACGTGGGAATCTACAAGGAATGAGGGTTGAG
>CAYNYN010000120.1:4975-9737 GCA_964401445.1 uncultured Saprospiraceae bacterium
CACCATGAAACGACAAACCATGACACATCTTTTGCCGAAAGGCGGATGGGCGGCCACCTGTGTGGCGCTGCTGTTGCTGCTGGCGAGTGCCTGCAGCGATGCGGGCCACGGCCCTGCGACCCGGGAGTGGAAAAGCCCCGACGAGCTGTACGGGCAGCTGTTCGTGGACGTGCAGATGTCGGGCATCTTTCCCGACAGCAAGACCTTCCCGGACTGCGTGCCCAAAGGCTCGCCCGAAGAGATCGTGGCGGCCTACGAGCGGGAGAAGGGCCGGGCGGACTTCGACCTCAAGGCGTTCGTCGAGCGCTGGTTCGACCTGCCGCGGCAGTACGCCAGCGACTTCCACTCCGACACCTCGCGCTCGCTGGTCGAGCACATCAACGCCCTGTGGCCCGTGCTGACGCGCATGCCCGAGGACCAGGAGGTGGGCGGCTCGCTCATCCCGCTGCCGTATCCGTACATCGTGCCCGGGGGCCGCTTTCGCGAAATCTACTACTGGGACAGCTACTTCACCATGCTGGGGCTGCAGGCGGCCGGCAAGGTGGACATGATCGAGCACATGGTGAACAACTTCGCCTGGCTGCTCGACCAGTTCGGCCACATCCCCAACGGCAACCGCACCTACTACCTGTCGCGCTCGCAGCCGCCTTTCTTCTCGCTGATGGTGGGCCTGCTGGCCGAAGAAAAGGGCGACAGCATCTGGGTGAAGTACCTGCCGCAGCTCGAGAAGGAGTACGCCTTCTGGATGGATGGCGTGGACAGCCTCGATGACCAGCGCAACGCGTACCGGCGCGTGGTGCGCCTCGACGACGGCACCATCATGAACCGCTACTACGACGACCGCGACGTGCCGCGCCCCGAGGCCTACAAGGAAGACGTGGCTACGGCGCAGAAAGACCCCGAGCGCCCGCCCCACGACGTGTACCGCGAGCTGCGCGCTGCGGCCGAGTCGGGCTGGGACTTCTCAAGTCGCTGGTGTCGGGGCTGGATGCATCTGGAGACCATCCGCACCACCGAGATCATCCCCGTCGATCTGAACAGCCTGCTGTACCACCTCGAGCGCAGCCTGGCCCATGCCCATGCCCTGGCAGGCCATACGGACCAGGCCGCCATGTACGAGCAAAAGGCCGCCGCCCGGGCCGAGGCCATCCGTAGCTATTGCTGGTACCCGCGGCGGGGCGGTTTCTTCGTCGACTACGACTATCCGGCGCGCACCTGGTCGGTGGTGCCGAGCGGGGCGGGGCTCTATCCGCTCTTCTTCAAGATCGCCACGCAGGAGATGGCCGACTCGGTGGCGGCCAACGTCTTCCGCTACTTCCTGGCGCCGGGCGGCCTGGTGACCACCAAGCTGCAGACGGGCCAGCAGTGGGACATGCCCAACGGCTGGGCGCCGCTGCAGTGGATCGCCATCCAGGGGCTGCGCAACTACGGCCATCACGAGCTGGCCGACGAGATCAAGCGCCGCTGGATCGCCCTGAACGAAAAAGTGTACAAGGCCACGGGCAAGCTGGTAGAGAAATACAACGTGGTCAACCTGGCACTGGAAGGGGGCGGGGGAGAGTACCCGCTGCAGGACGGCTTCGGATGGACCAACGGCGTGTTGCTCAAGCTCCTCACCGAGTGAGGGCAGGGACATGCTTGCGCAAAAAACGGCCAGTTGCTAACTTCGGCTTTGCAGAAAAAAGCGTACGTCTCAACCTTTGAGTTGAATTCATGCGATGCAGTCTGGTGGCGTGGCCGCCAGGCTGTTTCGTTTTTTGCGAAAGCGGGTGAAGCATGTGGGATGGTGTGTTGGGGATTGGAATGCCCGAATGGAAAGTGACTATTCTCATTGGTCGGCCAAATTTGATTTCCCTATTTTCGGCCCGCATGGCAAAAAACCGGCTTTATGAAAATCGGAATCCCGAAGGAACAGGACGATCCGCGCGTAGCGCTGGTACCCTCAGTGATCGAGAAGATCCGCAAGCAGCTCGGCGTGGAGGTATGGGTCGAGCGCGATGCCGGCCAGAAGGCCTACGTGACCAATGAGGCCCTCGAGGCAGCCGGCGCCCGCGTCTGTACGCGCGAGGAGGTGCTGCAGTGCGACCTGATCATTTCCTACCATCCGCTGCCCGACGAAGAGATGGAGCGCCTGCCCAAGAGCACGTGGCTCATCTCGATGTTCAAGCCCTATTTCGACAAGACCATCACCGACAAGCTGCGCAAGCTGGGGTTGAAGGCCTTCAGCATGGACATGATTCCGCGCACCACGCGTGCGCAGAGCATGGACGTGCTCAGCTCGATGGCATCGCTGGCGGGCTATCAGGCCACGCTGCTGGCGGCTACCCATCTGCCCCGCTACTTCCCCATGATGATCACTGCTGCCGGCAGCATCAAGCCGGCCACCGTGGTGGTGCTCGGCGCCGGCGTGGCCGGCCTGCAGGCCATCGCCACGGCGCGCCGTCTGGGTGCCGTGGTCGAAGCTTTCGACACGCGCTCGGCAGCAAAGGAGGAGGTGCTCAGCCTGGGCGCCAAATTCATCGAGATCGAGGGCGCAAAGGAAGACACTTCGGCCGGCGGCTATGCCGTGGAGCAGGACGAGGACTTCCTGCGGCGCCAGCGCGAAGAGGTGCAGCGTCGTGCCGCCAAGGCCGACGTGCTCATCACCACGGCGCAGGTGCGCGGCCGCAAGGCGCCGCTGCTGGTGCCCAAAGAGACGGTCGAGAAGATGCGGCCGGGCTCGGTGATCGTGGACCTGGCCGCATCGACGGGGGGCAACTGCGAGCTGACGCAGGACAAGAAAACCATCGTCCACAACGGCGTGACCATCATCGGCGACAGCGAGCTGGCCGCGCAGAAGCCCATGGACGCCAGCATCCTGTTCGCCAACAACGTCTTCAACTTCCTCAAGCTCATCATCAAGGACGGAGCGCTGCACCTCGACCTCGACGACGACATCGTGGCTTCGGCCCTGTTCGTCAAGGAAGAGGAGACGGCCCAAAGTTGATCATTGCTTCATCGCGAAAAGCCTGAGTCATGGATATGGTCTATCAGTTCTTCCTCGAAAACCTGACGGAGATCTACCTGCTGGTCTTTACCGTCATTCTGGGCTTCGAGGTCATCAGCAAGGTGCCCACGGTGCTGCACACGCCCCTCATGTCGGGTGCCAACGCCATTTCGGGCGTCGTGGTCATCGGCGCCATCATCCTGCTGCGCCTCACCCCGCCCGACAACTACCTGATGCTGGGGCTGGGCTTCCTGGCCGCCATGCTGGGCATGGTGAACGTGGTGGGTGGCTTCGCCGTGACCGACCGCATGCTGGAGATGTTCAAGAAGCGCAAGTAAGGGCGGCATTTGGCGAAAGCCAAAAACTGCGCCCACACTGGGATGGAAACCAATTCTGAAAAATCAACTGACAAGCGATGGCTATTGCTTTCTGGATAAATCTCGCTTTTCTGCTCGCTGTGGTCTTTTTCGTGTGGGGCCTGCGCCTGCTCAGCTCGCCCGACACGGCCCGCAAGGGCAATATCCTTGCAGCCATAGGCATGGGTCTGGCCATCGTGGCCACCATGGCCATGCCCATGGACGGCGCATCCAACAACTACGCCTGGATCCTCGGCGGCATGGCGGTAGGTGGCGCCATCGGCTGGGTGGCCGCCCGCAAGGTGGCCATGACGGCCATGCCGCAGATGGTGTCGATCTTCAACGGTCTGGGTGGCGCCACGGCCGTGGTGCTGGCCATGGTCGAGCTGATGAACCTCTACAACGGCGACAGCCACATGGAAGGCGGCCAGCTGGCCATCTCGCTGGCGGCGCTCGTCATCGGCGCCATCACCTTCACCGGCAGTATGCTGGCCTACCTCAAGCTCGACGGCAAGGTCAAGGACAAAAACGTGACGTTGCCCTTCCACCAGGCCATCAACATCGCGATGCTGATCGTGACGCTGGCCCTGACCGTATGGGTGTACCTGCAGGGCAGCACGGCCGGCACCAAGGTGGCGCTGGGCCTGATGGTGCTCTCGCTGGTCTATGGCTTCAGCTTCGTGGCGCCCATCGGCGGCGCCGACATGCCGGTGGTCATCTCGCTGCTCAACTCGTTCTCGGGCCTGTCGGCTGCTGCGGCCGGCTTCATCTACGGCAGTCAGGTCATGATCGTGGGCGGCATCCTGGTGGGTGCGGCCGGCACCATCCTCACCGTGCTGATGTGTGAGGCCATGAACCGCTCGCTGCTCAACGTCCTCATCGGCGGCTTCGGTGGGGGCGCCAGCGCGGCGATCCAGGGCGAGCAGTCGGTGCGCGAGGTCAGCCTCACCGACGCGGCCATCATGCTCTATTACGCCCAGTCGGTGGTGTTCGTGCCGGGCTATGGTCTGGCCGTGGCACAGGCACAGAAGGTGCTCAAGGAGGTGGACGACCTGCTTTCCGCAAACGGCGTCGACGTCAAGTACGGCATCCACCCCGTGGCGGGGCGCATGCCCGGCCACATGAACGTGCTGCTGGCCGAGGCCGACGTGCCCTATCCCAAGCTGCTCGACCTGGACGAGGCCAACGAAGCCCTCAAGAATGCCGACGTGGCCGTCATCGTGGGCGCCAACGACGTGGTCAACCCCGCCGCCGAGACCGACCCGGGCAGCCCCATCTATGGCATGCCCGTGCTGCGCGTGTGGGAAGCCAAGAACGTCATCGTGCTCAAGCGAAGCATGAACCCGGGCTACGCCGGCATCCAGAACCCGCTCTTCTTCATGGACAACACCCGCATGCTCTTCGGCGATGCCAAAAAGAC
>CAYNYN010000121.1:0-9733 GCA_964401445.1 uncultured Saprospiraceae bacterium
AAAGCGATGACCATGAAACACAAAACCCAAGTACCCATGAAAGGAAAAGACCAGCCCCTTGCCGATATGCTGGGAATTACCATTGCCGAAGACACGGATCGATTCGTCGAACTGAGCATGCGAATCAGTGATGCCGTTGCGGAAGTCCTGCACCGAAAAGGCTGGACACAAAAAGACCTTGCCGCCAGACTGGGGAAAACACCAGCCGAAGTCTCCAAATGGCTGAGCGGCACGCACAACCTTACACTGCGCAGCATCGCAAAACTGGAAACGGCGTTGGGTGAGCAAATTCTGAGCGTCAAATGTCCTGAGCCCATCGCCATGAAGCCTCCCATGATCCAAGGGGAAGGAATCGAGATGGCTGTGGCAAAAGACTTTCCCCATATCGACGATGACCAAACCTTTTTTGCCGCATGAGCAGGAATTCGAAGATCGAAAAGCGCCCCCCCGTTCGTCCGGACGCGCTTCATATGGTTGGCATAACGCTCCTCAAGGCATCGCACGATCTGGCGTTGATGCGTACGTTCAGCCAGCCACCTGCTTTGACGTTGCACATTGGCTACACGCTGCAAATGCTTTTAGCCGATGACGAGGAACGCTTCGTCCGGGTAGGCCTCCAGTTGGAAATTATGCTACCTGAAAACAAACAGCTGGGCCAATGGCTCTATGAGTTCGTTTTCAAGGTTGATGACCTCGATAATCATATCATTGCCAATACCAAGGACGAACAACCACAAATCTCGCCCCAACTGGCAACTACGCTCGTCAGCATTGCCTTTTCCACCATGCGCGGGCTTTTCTGGCACGAAACGCTGCACCTGCTGGGCGATCCCCTGATTTTGCCAGTCATCGACCCTGTCGATTTCGTCAAAACAGGCAAAATCGAAGAAACAGCAGACCTCCAGGATCCACAAACTGCCAACTGACTGTAAATTTCGAACAGTTTGTTGCGCCCAAGATGCCCTGCCGGGATCCAGGGAGTTCTCCGACTCCCCGTAAAATCAGCACAATGAGTGTTGGGGTGTCACTTCAGCCGACACCCCAACACACCCAGTAGTTCGAAAGAGTGTCCATTCACTCCTTCACCCCCGCCAGCTCCTGCACCAGCTCTTCGTAGCGCACCCAGGCGTCCTGACCGGGCCGCTGGTCGGCGCGCGAGATGATGCCGTACAGATAGCCGATCTGGTCGATGAGGCGAGGGCGGGGGTAGCGCCCTTCGGGCGTCACGAGCAGGTCGAGCTTGTGGCGGATCGTCTCGAGGCGCGCCTCGTCGGCTTCGGTGCGGTCGGTCTTTGCCTCGAGTGTCTTTTGCTCCTGCCGGAGGCGGGCAGCGAGCTGACGCGCCTCGGAGAGCAGGGCCACCACCTGGAGGCAGAGCGCCTCCTGCGCTTCCATGTCTTCCTGCGTGATGCCGGCGGCCAGCACGCGCGGGTCGGCGGCCAGCTCGAAGGACTGCTCGAGCGTCTGGCCGTCCACCACGAGGCGTACCGTGTAGGTGCCGGGCGCCACCATCGGGCCGCCCTGCCCCCTGCGGCGCGGGTTTTCGTGCCAGGGACCGGTGTGGCGCATGTCCCAGCGGAAGCGGTGCAGCCCTTTGCTGCCGTCGAGGCCGCGCGCCACGGTGACGAGCGGCGCTACTTCGGCCTGCATCTCGCGGGCACCCGCAGCCTCGGTCCGGGCACCTTCGCCTTCGAGGACCCGCACCACCTCGCCACGGGCATTCAGGATCTCGAGGCGGAGGGGGTGTTCCGCATTTGCCGGAAGGTAGTAGTCGATGACGACGGAGGGCGGCGGATAGTCGGGCGCACGCACGGCTTCGGTGCCGCGGCTGCGGCCATACCGGTAGCGCCACGATTTCTGCGGCCGGAAGAGGAAGGGCGCCGACGCATCGAACGTTTGCCGCAAGGCGCTGATGTCGTCGAGGATCCAGAAGCCGCGCCCCATGGTCGAGAGCACCAGGTCGCCGCGGTGGATCTTGATATCGGTCACGGGGGTCACGGGCAGGTTTTGCTGGAACGGCTGCCACGACTTGCCGTCGTCGAACGAGACGAACATGCCGTACTCGGTGCCGGCAAAGAGCAGGCCGGGCCGCTCGGGGTCTTCGCGCACCACGCGCACGGGATGGTCGGCAGGGATGCCGTTGGTGCCATCGGTGAGCAGCGTCCAGTGTTTACCGTAGTCGTCGGTGCGAAACACCCAGGGCCGCCAGTCGCCGAGCTGGTAGCGCAACACGGCGATGTAGGCTTTGGCCGGATCGTGGGGTGAAGGCTCGACGCAGTCCACGCGCCCGCCCGGCGGCAGCTTTTTCGGCGTGACGTCCTGCCACGTCTGGCCGCCGTCGCGCGTGACGTGCACGGGGCCGTCGTTGGCGCCCACCCAGATGAGTCCCTTTTGCAGTTTGCTCTCGCGTATCGCATAGATGGTGCTGTAGAACTCTTCGCCCGTGATGTCGCGCGTGATGGGGCTGCCCGAGACCACCTGCTTGTCGGGCTCGAAGGCCGTCAGGTCGGGGCTGATGGTCTCCCAGGTCTTGCCGCCGTCGGTGGTGCGGTGCACGTACTGCGAGGTGTGATAGACCACGTCGGGGTCGTGGGGAGAGATGTGGATGGGCGACACGCGCTGGAAGCGGTACTTCAGGTCGCGCGGGTTGTGGCCGTACATGTAGCGGGCGCCCACGTCGTAGTGCTGTTCCTGGCCCGTGCGCTTGTCGTACACGCTGAAGCGCCCCTTGCAGTTGGCGTACACGATGTCGGGGTTGTCGGGGCGCGGCACGGCGGGTCCCGTCTCGCAGCCACCCACGTCCATGACGAGGGCGCCGGCGCCGAGCTGGTGGCTGCGCGGCGGCAGGCTGGGCACGGCGATGGCGCTGTAGTTGTCCTGCTGGCCGGCATAGAGCCAGTAGGGGTACTGCTCGTCCACTTCGACCTGGTACAGCTCGGCGGTGGGCTGGTTGAACTGGCTCGACCAGGTCTTGCCGCCGTCGAGCGTGACGTTGGCGCCGCCGTCGTTGGCCTCGATCATGATGCGCGGGTCGTCGGGGTTGATCCACAGGTCGTGGTCGTCGCCGTGGGGCGTGGGGATGGTCTGCCACGTCTTGCCGCCATCGCGCGACTCGTACAGGCGCAGGGCCATGACGAAGACGTGGTCGGGGTCGGTGGGATCGACCTCGACGTTGCAGAAGTAGAAGGGGCGGTGCAGCAAGGGCTTGTAGTCGCTCACCATGCGCCACGTCTGGCCCTGGTCGTCGGAGCGGTAGAGGCCGCCCTCGTCGCCGGGCGCCTCGACGAGCGCATAGACCACGCGCGAGTCGGCGCGACAGACGGCCAGGTCGATCTTGCCCATGATGCCTTTCGGCAAACCCTGCCCCAGGCGCGTCCAGCTGTCGCCGCCGTCCACCGACTTGTAGATGCCGCACTCCTTGCCTCCGCTAATGATGGTCCAGGGCTTGCGCTCGGCGCGCCAGGCCGCGGCGAAGACGATGTCGGGGTTGGAAGGCAGCAGCTCGAGGTCGGCAAAGCCGGTGGTGTCGCTCAGGAAGAGCACCTTCTCCCAGGTGCGGCCGCCGTCGCGCGTGCGGTACACGCCGCGCTCGGCGTTGGGCGCAAAGGCCTGCCCGATGGCCGCCACGAACACGACGTTGTGGTTGGCGGGATGGATCTCGAGGGCACCGATGTGACCCGTGCGCTCCAGACCGACGTGCTGCCACGTCTTGCCGCCGTCGACCGACTTGTACACGCCCTTGCCGCTGATGACGTTGCTGCGCAGGCCGTCGGAGCCCGTACCTACGTACACGATGTTCGGATCGGAAGGGGCCACGCGCACCGCGCCGATGGACGGCGAGGCGAAGTAGCCGTCGGACACGTTGGTCCACGAGGCACCGTAGTCCTCCGACTTCCACAGGCCGCCGCCCGTGGCGCCGAAGTAGAAGACGTTGGGCCGCCCTTCCACGCCGGTCACGGCCGTCGACCGGCCGCCGCGATAGGGGCCCACGAAGCGATACTCCAGCGCAGACCAGTCGATGGACTGCGCGGTCGCATTTGCCGAAAGGCAAATCAGAAAATACCAGATCAGTCGGGTGATGGATCTCATGGTTTAAAGGTTGAGTCCTCTGAAAAAATTGGTTGAGGGTGACAACGTGACGCGTGACGACGTAACACCCCCGCTTCGCGGAGCCTGTTCCGACTTGTCGGAAGCAGGCTGTGACGACGTCCATTATAGATAGTGCATCGTGCATTGTTCTTCCACTCAATCCTCGTCGGCCAGGTCGAGCAGGTCGTTGCTGGAGAGGACGAGGCGTTCGAGTTCTTCGACCGGCACTTCCTTGCTGTCGAGGCGGAAGAGGTCTTTGCGGATGAAGATAGCCAGGCGGCTCATTTCGTCGAGCAGCTCGTCGATTTCCTGATCGGTGATGCCCTCTTTGTCGGCCAGCAGGGCGAAGCGCCGCACGAAGCGGTTGAAGGCGCGCAGCACGTCAGGGCTGGCGATGAACGCGATCTTCTGGTTGAGCATGCGCAGCTCGATGACGTCCTCGGGCGCGATGCGCCGCTTGGACACCACGTCCTGCAACTGCTCGATGAGCTCGAGGTAGATCTTCATCTTGAGGTTGAGAAACTGGATGTTTTCTTCCTTGGCCAGCTCGGCTTCGGTCTGCCGGTGCAGCAGCAGGCTGGTGGTCAGCACCGTCAGCGTGAAGCCGATGAGCGCGGCATACAGCTCGAAGGTGATGGGATGGTCTTCGGACTGCTGCAGCACGAAGCGGAACAACAGGTAGCCGAAGATGACGACGATGGCCAGCAGGAGCAGCCAGATGTGTTTGCGCAGGGCAGTAGCGATGGTGGCAGGCATGACAGTTTGTTAACGAAGCGCCAATATAGCGCCCGTCAATGATGAGGAGATATCGCACAAGCGGAATCTGGGCATTTCAAAAACATTTCAAAAACAAAGGATTCGACGGTTGATACTCCCCGAGGCTCAATCCAGGTTGCTGACTCGCGTTGAGACGCAGCCCCGAAAGGTCGATATAGCCGCTAATGGGCCGCGATGTCGAGATAGTACCCGATAGCAATAGGAGGGCAACAGCGAATGTGCTGCCGTTTCTGCATCTGAAATGGTGCCGTTTTGAAAGGAACAACCGAAACACCAAAGCCTCGGACATCCCGAGAAGTGTTCAACCTGAGGCACCTGCGCTACAAATGAGTGACAATCAAAAAATTCCATTATTTTTGACATCCCACCGAATGGAACAATTACGCACGGCAACAGAATGGCCCCCGGCTAAGAGATGTTCCATAGCGCCATAATCGGCCTCCAAGCATTCCGTCAGCCGCACCCTTCTATCGCCGGCAATCCCCACCCTGCAAATAGCACAACCCCAGCGATCCTGGCTTGATTGTTCACCTTTCTCAATACTCATTGTCATGAGAAAAGCCCTGAAGTATCTCGTTGGCGGTCTGGTCCTGCTCGTCGTGGCCGCCCTCCTCTGGCTCCAGTTTGGGGCGCTGCCCCGCTACGAGGTAGCGGCACCCGAGCTGACCGTTACGGCCGACAGTGCCCTGATCGCCGAGGGCGCCCGGCTGGTCGAGATGAACTGTGCCCATTGTCATGCTCCGCACGGCAGCCGCCAGATGAAAGGCAAGAAAGTGGTCGAGGCACCCGCCGACCTGGGCACGTTCTGGGCGCCCAACATCACGCACCATCCCGACTCGAGGCTTGCGGACTATACCGACGGTGAGCTGGCCGTGCTGATCCGCACGGGCGTCCAGCGCGACGGGCGGTGGCTGCCGGGCCCCATGCCGGCCCAGCCGCTGCTGTCGGATCGCGACTTGCAGGCCATCATTGCCTTTTTGCGCAGCGACCATCCGCGCATGGCGCCGTCCGATGCGGTCCATCCGCGCTCGCAGCTATCGCTGCTCGGCAAATTCGTGACCAAGGTGGTGGCGCGCCCCGTGGCCATGCCCACGGAAGCCGTGCCCGAGCCCGACACCTCGGACCCGCTGGCCTGGGGCTATTACCTGGCGGCCGTCAAATACGACTGCTACAACTGCCATTCGGCCAACTTTGCCACCAATCGGCCCGACCGGCCCGAGCTTTCGGAAGGATACTTTGGCGGGGGCAACAAACTGATCGACCCCGAGACCGGCAAGCCGGTATTCTCGGCCAACCTCACCCCACACCCCGAATACGGCATCGGCAACTGGACGCTGGAGCAGTTCAGCAATGCCGTGCGCTATGGCCAGCGCCCCGACGGGCGACGCCTGCGCCTGCCCATGACGCCCTATGCAGCCATGACCGATGCCGAGGTCAGTGCCATCTACGCCTATCTGCAAAGCATCCCGGCGCTGGACAACCAGGTGGACCGAGGCTGGGAGTAGCGCGCCCTCATCGCTGCACCAGCACGCGCCGCGTGGCCTGATGAGTACGGCCTGCAGCGTCCCATCGCAACACGAAGACGTACATTCCGTCGGCGGGCGGCTGCCACTGCATGGTGGCCGTCCCGCCCACCTGATTTTGTGCCAGCACGTGGCGGCCCAGCACGTCCCAGGCTTCGAGCGTCGCGGCGGGCGCCGGCACCTGCCACGCCAGCTCGACGGGGCCGGCCGTGGGGTTGGGCCACAGCTCGAACCGGGCGGGCGATGACGGGGCCTCGCCCTGCCCCGACGTGACGGGCTGGCAGTCGTGCAACAGGTCGATGCAGTAGAGGCGCTCGGCCAGCGAGCAGTCGAGCACGAAGGGGTTGGGCTTGCCGTCCTGGCGCTGGGCGATGGCCCAGGTACGCTGGTATTCGCGCGCATCGACGGGGTCGAGGGCATGCCAGTAGCAGAGGTCCTCCACCTGCTGCCAGAAGAACTCGGGATCGGCCGCCTCGGCCTGGTCGCGGTACATGGTGTAGAAGTAGAACATGGCGCGGGCCACGTTGCCCTTGTGGTCTTCGCGCGGCTCGAAGCGCTGGCCGTCCCACTCGCTGCATTCGTCCACGTGCTGGGCGGGCGGCGCGGCCAGCGACTGGTCCTGCCACAGCCAGGCCACCGTCTGCTGGTCGGGTATTTCGCCGAAGGGCAGGCTGCCGCGCAGCTGGTTGACGTCGGCGCGCGTGGGGAACAGGTGGTGCATGTCGCTTTTGGCGTTGCCCGTGGCCCCTTTCGACTGGGGCCAGGTGTGCTCGGTATTGATGCCGGCGCCCCCCTGATAGGCGGCCTGGGTGGGGTCTTGTGTGGGGTCGAGCCAGATGGTCCAGCCGGTATAGACGCAGGTGAGGCTGTCGTCGTGGTTGTCGATTTTGGCGAAGAGGGTGTCGCGCGCCGGCCCGTATTCGTACACGCTGGCCGGCTTGAAGTGCTGCACCAGCGCATCGGCCAGCTCGCTGCCGTACAGGTCGGGGAAGAGCAGGGTGTCGGTCTGCGCGCGGGCGGCATTTGCCGAAAGGCAAAAAAGGAAGAAGAGGAGAGCGGGGATACGCATCATCAGGGGCGGTCGGTTGAAAATTCGGGACAAGGCATGGGGTTGCGCGCCAGCGACAGCTCGTCGTTCCTGACGGCCTGGCGCAGCAGATCGTGGTAGGTCATGGACAGGCGGGGCGGCGCACATACCACCTGCGTGATGCTGACGGTGCGCACCAGGTCGTGCCGGTTCATCACGAAGCCGTTCCAGGAATCGGGCTCGCCGCCATGGCGGTGGAAGTGCAGGATGGCCTCGGCGTCGGGCTCGGCATGGGTGGCCAGCCACTCGGCGAACCAACGCTGCCGGCGGGCGCGCCAGTGGGCATCGTAGAGGGTGGCCGACGACCACAGGTAGCAGCCCGACGGATCGAGCCGCTGCACGTGCAGGCGCTGCTCGTCCCAGCGCGCCTCCCACAGGCAGCCGCCGTCGGCCATGATGAGCGTGAAGGGCTCCATACCCTCGAAGGTGTATTGTTCGAAGAAGTCTTCCGCTTTCGCAAAATGGAAACTGTCGAGCACCATGAGTCCGCGGCTGCGCCGGTAGGGCGGCTGGTGGCGGTGCTTTTCGAATGCGCCGTTGAGCACACAGACCACGCGACCCGCATCGCTCATGGCGATCCAGGTGCCGCCGGCGCCCTCGTCGCGGGGAAAGCAAAGGGTCTGCTCCCCTACCCGCTCGCGCGTGAGGTGGCGCGGCGAGCGCTCGGGCGCCTCGTCGCGGTTGGAGGTGAGCACGAAGCCGCCATTGCGTTGCGGTATCCAGCTGACGGTACACATGGGTTTCTCGTTGGACGATGGTCGATAGACGATGGACGGCATGGTGCGGTCCGCTGCAAAAGTAACAACCCGACGGGGGAAAGGATTTTTCCCGTCGGGTTGCCAGCGCGTTGTGTCCGCATGCCGCTACTGGTGGGCACGCATGTAGTCGAGCGTGAGGTTGGCCAGCGCACGCACGCCCAGCTTGAAGCCGCTCTCGTCGATGTAGAAATCGGGCGTGTGGTGGGGCGGTGCGGTGGCGGGGTCCTGCCCTTTCGGCATGCCGCCGAGGAAGAAGAACAGGCCGGGCACTTCGCGGGCGTAGAAGCTGAAGTCTTCGGCGCCGGTGATGGCTTTCGAGAGGATGACGTTCTCTTCGCCGGCCACCTTCCTGAGGGTGGGCACCATGGCTTCGGTCAGCTCGGGATCGTTGTAGGTGACCGGATAGCCGATCTGGATGTCCACGTCGGCGGTGGCGCCATGCGCTTCGGCGATGTGTTGCACCATGCGGGGGATGGCCCGGTGCACCTGGCGCTGCATGGCCGTGTCGAGCGTGCGGATGGTGCCGATCATCTCGACCTCTTCGGGGATGATGTTGCTGCGCACGCCGCCCTGGATCTTGCCTACGCTGATGACGACGGCCTCGTTGGTCAGGTCCATCTGGCGGCTGACGATGGTCTGCAGGCCGGTGACCACCTGCCCGGCCACGGTGATGGGATCGACGCCGGCCCAGGGGCGCGAGCCGTGCGTCTGCTTGCCGTGGATTTTGACCACGAAGCGGTCGGAGGCGGCCATGGCGCCGCCGGGCTTGTAGCGGATCTTGCCCACCTCGAGGCCCGAGCTGATGTGCAGGCCGAAGATGACGTCCACCTTCGGATTTTCGAGCACGCCTTCCTTGACCATCAGTTCGGCGCCGCCTTCCTCACCCGGGGGCGCGCCCTCTTCGGCCGGCTGGAAGATGAAGACGACCGTGCCGGGCAGCTCGTCGCGCATCCGGGCCAGCACCTCGGCCACGCCCATCAGGATGGCCGTATGGCTGTCGTGGCCGCAGGCATGCATCACGCCCACCTCCTGACCCAGGTAGGTGGAGCGCACCTTCGAGGCAAAGGGCACGTCCACGCGCTCGGTGACGGGCAGGGCGTCCATGTCGGCGCGCAAGGCCACCACGGGGCCGGGCTTGCCGCCGCGCAGCACGCCCTTGACGCCGGTATGTGCCACGGGATAGGTGACCTCGATGCCCAGCGAGCGCAGGTGCTCGGCCACCATCTTGCCGGTTTCGTACTCGCGGTTGCTCAGCTCGGGGTGCTGGTGGATCCAGCGGCGCCACTCGATGACCTTGGGTTCGACCTCGTCGGCCAGCTTGTCCACCAGGGGGTCCTGCGCTTGCGCAAAAAGCGGCCCTGCGCACAGCAGCAGCAACAAAATCCTTTTCATGACTGTTTCGCGTTTTCGTTTCACAATCGGGTGTAACTGCAGGGCATGAAGGTAGGAAGTATGCGGGAAGTGGAAAGGGAGGAAGCGAGGATTTGACGGTTGAGACT
>CAYNYN010000122.1:0-4226 GCA_964401445.1 uncultured Saprospiraceae bacterium
TCGGCTTCAGCCGAAGCGCACGCGCGGGTCGGCGCGGTGGTAGAGCAGGTCGGCCAGCAGGTAGCCCAGGATGGTGAGCACGGCCGTGATCATCACCCCGGCAAAAGCCACGGGCCAGTCCTGCCGCAGGATGGAGTCGTAGATGAGCCGCCCGATACCGGGCACGTTGAAGATGGTCTCGATGATGACCGAGCCGGCAAAGAGGCGGGGCACCATCTGACCGGCGATCGTGATGAGCGGGAAGAGCGCATTGCGGAACGCATGGCGCCACACCACGGCCCGCTCGCTCAGGCCGCGTGCCCGTGCCGCCCGCACGTATTCCTGCTGGAGGGCGTGTGCCATGCCCTGCTTGAGCTGCCTGACGAAGAAGGCCAGCACCGGATAGGTCAGACAGATGACCGGCAGTACCATGTGGCGGCTCATGGCCGAGAGGCGCTCGCCCACCGAGGCGTGCACCGGCACGTCCGACAGCCAGATGCCCTCGAACCAATCCATGCCGAACATAGGCGTGGTGAAGAACACCAGCAGCAGCATGGCCACCCACATCGAAGGCATGCTGTAGAGCAGGTCGAGCACGGCCGTGACGGCCCGCGCCGCGGGATGGCGGGCCTGCCGCCCCGTCCACAAGCCCAGCGGGATGCCCAGCAGCCACACCAGCACCAGCGACATGATGTTGAGCATCAGCGTCCAGACCAGCGCATCACCCAGCTTGTCGCGCACGGGCCGGCTGTCGAGCAGCGAGATGCCCATCTCGCCGCTGAGCAGTTGGCCCATCCACCACTGATAGCGGTTGTCGAAGCCGTACCACTTGAAGTCGGGCACGTAGCACCTGCCCGGCGTGGCGTGGTCTTCCAGGCGCGCAAAGGTCAGGCCCGCCTCCTCGATGAGCGGCGAGAGGGTGCGGGACAGCAGGCTGTCGGAAGCCGCCACCTCGCCCAACTGGCGCAGCGTCGTGCGGATGATGAGCGGGTTGTCGGCAATAGCCAGGGAGGCGACCAGGCGCTGGCTCTCGCCGATGAGCAGCTTGCGGTCCGTCGCAGGCATGCCGGCCAGGGTGCGCTCAAGCGCGCGCAGATCGTGATACCACTCCTGCACCAGCGGCCAGTTGCCATAGCGCCCCACGAGATGGTCCAGCGCCCGGCGGCGCGTCAGCGGCTGGATGCGCCACAAGGTGTCGGGCCAGGCTGCCGGCCGGATGCTGAAGTAAAAGGGCGGCTTGTCCAGCCCCAGCGTGGCGGCCAGCCGCCGGTACTGCTGTTCGGCCCTTTCCATCTGTCGGAGCCCCCCCTGGGTCGGATTTTCCGGAAGGAAACGCAAGACGGGATCGCCGGGCACCAGCGTGCTCAGCCCATACACCAGCATGGACAACAACCACAACGTCAGCAACGACAGAACCAGCCGGCGCACCAGATACATCACTCAGTGCTTTTGGAGCTTTGAGCCCATTCTTCGTTCAGTCGGAAGTGCGGCACGTAGTAGCCCGGCTTGCGGGCCGACGCCCTGGCCTCGAAGCGCTTGTGGATGACGATGCGTTCCTGGGGGATGAACAGGAAAATCTGGGGTTGCTCCTCGTAAATGATGCGCTGCATCTTCCTGTACAACGCAAACAGCTTGTCCTTGTCGAGGGTGACCTGAATCTCGTCGAGCACCTGGTCGAGCTCGGGATTGTGGATGCCGAACCGGTTGAAGCCGTCGGGCCGGTCGCTCGTCGAGTGGTAGAGCTGCTTGAGGTCGTCGTACAGGACGGGGTCGGCGGCGAAGGCGCCGGCGGCCAGCTCGAAGTCGCGCTGCACCAGGGCCTGCCGCAGGGCGCTCACCTCTTTGGGCGTCACCTCGATGGCCACGCCGCCGCGGCGTGCCTGCTCCTGCACCATGAGGGCCAGCTCTTCGGCAAACTTGCTGCCGGTGTTGATGGTGAACTGCAGCTCCAGCTCGACGCGTCGGCCGTTCAGCTCCTTGTCCACGATGCCGTTGCCATTGGTGTCGGTCCAGCCGGCTTCCGCCAAAAGCCGACGCGCCTCTTCGGGATCGTAATCGATGAGGGGCAGCGAGGCGTCGTAGTACTCCTTGTCGGGATGGACAGGGCCGTTGGTGCGGATGCCCAGCCCGTTGAACGCCTGCTCGATGATGGCGTCCACATCCACCAGGTGGGCCAGCGCCCGGCGCACCCGCCGATCGCTCAGCTTGGGGTTGCGCATGTTGAGGTAGATGAAGTAGTAGATGTTGGTGGGCGGGGTGAAAAAGTTGTACTTCGCAGCCACTTGCGGATCGTCGCGCAGCGTGAGGAAGTCCTGCACGTCCATCTGCGCCGACACGTCGAAGCCCTCGCTGCGCAGCGCCAGCGCCGCCGCCGACGCGTCGGGGATCACCTTGAACAGCACGCGCGACGGATGGGCCACCAGCATGGGGTACCGGTCGGCCAGGGCATCGCCCCACCACCCTTCTTTCTTTTCCAGGACGAGTCGCTCGCCACTCACCCACTCCACCAGGCGGTACGGGCCCGAGCCCACCACGTAGCCGGGTTCGCGCGCATAGCGCGCCCCGTTGAATGCTTCGGCAAAACGGATGAGCGTGGTGTCGTTCTCCCAGCGGCTGGCCAGGGCCGGGTCGGTCAGCTCGGCCAGCGTGTACCGACGCATGAGCGTGTCGGGGTCGTAGGCATATTCGGGCAGGACGGTCACGTTGCTCACGGCTGCCTCGCCCAGGATGTACTTCTGGTCGGTCAGCACCGTGAAGCGGCGCGGGTCGTCGGGATCGACGCGCACCTCGCGCACCATTTCGAGGTAGGGGCGCAGGCGCTGGGCCTGCACGTGCGGGTTGAACAGCGCCTTGAGCGAGAAGGCCACGTCGTGGCCCGTCACGGGCTGGCCGTTGTCCCACACGGCTTCGTCCAGGATCTTGAAGGTATAAGCCACGCCGCCCGCCCAGGGCCCCTCGGTGATGTCGGCCGCAGCAGGCCGGGACTCGATGAGCACGGGGTCGAGCTGCAGCGTCTCGGGGTTGAAGTTCATCAGCGGCTGATGCGTCAGCTCGAACACCTGCAGCGCATAGGCCGAGCTGTAGGTGAGCGGGTTGAGGCGGTCGGGCTCGGAAGGCAGCCGCACCGTGACCTCGAAACTTTCATCGGCTTGCCGAGTTTCACCGTCGCGCTTGCATGCACCGAGCAGGAGCACGAAGCTCAACCCGAGCAGCAGGGGCAGGAATTTTTGGCTTTGCATTAACTTTCGAATTGTTGATTGTGCAAAATAACGATTTCGGGCCGGACGCCTGGCAAATATCACAATTGACAAATGAACATTATTTGAAATTGTCTGATACGCCACACCTCGAAGCCCCCAAGCACATCAATCTCAACCACCTGTCACAATGAAAACCATCCTCATCGCTGGCGGCACGGGACTCGTAGGCAGCCACCTGTGTCCTTTTTTGCGCAAGCAAGGCTATGAAGTGCGGCTGCTGTCGCGCCATCCGGAGAAGGTACGCAATTACCCTGCCTGGCACTGGGACGTGCGCGCCCGCCACATCGATCGCGCGGCCCTCGAGGGGGTGGATGCCGTGATCAACCTGGCAGGTGCCGGCATTGCCGATCAGCCGTGGACGAAAGCCCGCAAGCAGGAGCTGATCGCCAGTCGCGTCGATGCGACGCTGCTGCTGCGCGACGCGCTTGCCGAGCTGAAGGTAAAACCCCGGCGCTACATCGCCGCCTCCGCCATCGGCTATTACGGCAATCGGGCCGACGAATGGGTGGACGAAGACAGCGCGCCGGGCACCAGCGGCTTTCTCACCCAACTGGCCGTGGCATGGGAAGAAGCGGCCCGCCAGATGGAGGCCCTCGGCATCGCCACGGCTCGCCTGCGCATCGGCATCGTGCTGGCGCGCGAGGGCGGCGCCCTCAAGCCGCTGGCACTGCCCGGGCTCTTCGGCCTGGCGCCCTGGTTCGGCAGCGGCCGCCAGTGGTACAGCTGGATCCACGTGACCGACCTCGTGCGCATGATCCACCACCTGCTCACCCATCCCGACCTGACGGGCCCATGGAACGGCGTCAGCCCCAACCCCGTCCAACTCAAGGATTTCGTCAAAACCATCGCGCGCATCCGGCGTGGCCTGGCGCTCGGCATGCCCGTACCCGAATGGCTGCTGCGGCTGGGCATGGGCGAGATGGCCGACACCGTCCTTTACAGCACGCGCGTGCGGCCGCGCCGATGGCTCGAAGAGACCGACTTCGC
>CAYNYN010000122.1:4326-9706 GCA_964401445.1 uncultured Saprospiraceae bacterium
TGCAGGATGGCCTCCGTCATGGCCGTCACGCCCGTTTTGATGGTCGGTTCGGGCACGGGGGCGAAGCGCGCCGAGTGCAGCGACGGCAGGACGGCCTCGCCGCGTGCGGCGGCCTCGACCAGGGCGGGGTCGGCAGCGCCCAGGCGAAACATGAAGATGGGCACGCGGGGTTCGGTCAGGCCATAGCGGGCAAAGTCTTCGCCCACCATCTCGGGTTCGAGCTGTACGACGCGCTTGTCGCCGAAGGTGCGGCGAAACACCGACACCACCTCCTGCGTCAGCGCGGGATCGTTGTACAGCGCCGGCGTGTGCTCGGGCCGCACCTCGATCTCGGGCATCATCTCTTCGGGCAGGCCGGCCGAGATGGCCTCGCCCCGGCAGATCCGCTCGATCTTGTCGATCAGGGCCAGCCGCACCGATTCCTTGTAGGAGCGCAGGGTGAGCTGCATGTGCACGTCGTCGGGGATGACGTTGCCCTTGGTGCCGCCATGGATGGCGCCCACCGTCAGCACGGCCGGGTCGATGGGCGAGATTTCGCGGCTCACGATGGTCTGCAGGGCCATGATGATGCGCGCCGAGAGCACCACGGGGTCGATGGTGGTGTGCGGGTAGGCGCCATGACCGCCACGGCCGTGCACCGTGATGTCCACCATGTCGACGTTGGCCATGGCATAGCCCGGGCAGAAGCCGAGCGTGCCTGCCGGCAGGTTGGAGCTCACGTGCAGCGCCAGCCCGTAGTCGGGATAGGGAAAGCGCTCGTAGAGGCCGTCGGCCAGCATGGCTTTGGAGCCGCCGCTGCGCTCCTCGGCCGGCTGCCCGATGAAGACCAGCGTGCCCGACCACCGGTCGCGATGGCGCGCCAGAGCACGGGCCGCACCCAGCCACACGGTCATGTGGATGTCGTGGCCACAGGCATGCATGACGCCCACCTCGTTGCCCGCTTCGTCCTTGGTGCGCACGGTGCTGGCATAGGGCAGGCCGGTAGCTTCCTCCACGGGCAACGCATCCATGTCGGTGCGCACCAATACCACGGGCCCCTCGCCATTGCGCAGCACGCCCACCACGCCCGTGCCGCCTACGCCTTCCGTCACCTCGAAATCGAGGGCGCGCAGCTCCGAGGCCAGCCGCGCAGCCGTCTGGTACTCGTAAAACGACAGCTCGGGATGCTGGTGCAGGTGTTTGTAAAACGCCTCCAGCGCGGCGTATTCTTTCGCCACCTCCTCGGCCAGCCAGGCAGGCGTCTGGGCGAAAAGGGAAATGCCACTGAAGTACAGGATCGAAAGTACGGTCAGGAAACGCATGGCTCGTGCTCGTTTTGGTCGAGCCGTGAATTTGGGAAAAAAGATGGAGGATTCGATGGTTGATGCTCGTTTGGCTCGCGACGATGGACGATAGACGATGGACGATGGACAGTAGACGATAGGGGAACGTCGTCACTGCCTGCTTCCGACTCGTCGGGGTCGTCCACTCAACCATTTCCCTCCTCACTCTTCACTCCTCACTCCTCACTCATCACTCCTCACGCTTCTCTCCTCACGCGAATCGAGCCCAATTCCACCTTTTTCCTCATTTTTGGCGAAAGCCGAAAAAAAGAAAACCTCTATGCCACACTCGGGCCGCACCAGGAAAGACAAGGAAAAGAGCCGCGAGCTGGACGAGCTGGACCTGAAGATCCTGTCCAAGCTCATGCTCGACGCTACCCGACCCTATACCGAGATCGCGCGCGAGCTGTACGTCTCGAGCGGTACGGTGCACGTGCGCATGCGCAAGATGGAGGAGATGGGCGTGGTGAAGGGCGCCCACCTGGTCATCGACTACGAGAAGCTGGGCTACGACATCATGGCCTTTCTGGGCATCTACCTGGACAAGAGCTCGTTGTACGACGACGTGGCCGCCCAGCTGGAGCAGATTCCCGAGATCGTCTCGGCCCACTACACCACCGGCATCTACAACATCTTCGCCAAGATCGTGTGCCGCGACACCACCCACCTGCGCGAGGTGCTGCACGACAAGATCCAGAAGATCCAGGGCATCCAGCGCACCGAGACCTTCATCTCGCTGCTCGAAAGCATCGACCGGCCCGTCGACATTCTCAACCAGATGGGCAACGAAAGCGAGGATTGAGCGTTAGCCACACACCCCACCAGCCGAACACCCACTTGGCAAGGTTTCTGAAAGGAACAGGGCAAGTCCGCCCGGCGGACATACGGATTTTGCAATATGAACGGCAAGTACATACTTACACACTCATTGCTATTGTGGGGCGGGGTGTTTTTCCTCCTCTGGCTTTCGCCAAACGCCGCCCGCGCCCAGTCGGGCTATAGCGGCTACCGGCTCTACGTGAAGGACGTGGAGGTGGTGCGCCGCGCCACCGACCTGATCAAGGTGCGCTGCACCATCGTCAACACGGGCAGCAAGCCCGTCGACCTGTCGCGCCGCGACCAGGCGCACTGGGTGACCATCAACTACGATCCGAGCTTTTTCGAAGCGCGGCTGGGCGGCTACCGCAGCCAGTTCGTCGACGGCCTGTTCGGGCAGCGGCTGGTGCTGCAGCCCGGCGAGGTGTCGGGGCGGCGCACCGTCGTCATCCACCTGTTCGAGCGGCCCGTGGCCCAACAGCCTGCCAGCGACGAACCTGCCGCCGCGCCGCGCGTCCTCTTTTCCGCCAAGGGGGGCGAAGGCTACCGGACGCACGACTCGCTCGAGCGCGAGGCCCTGCCGTGCGGCGATCTGACCTTCGAGCAGGTACGCATCACCGAGCCGGGCAAGCGCTGGATGGAGGTCGAGTTCAAGGTGACCAACAAGGGCCGCGGCCCCGTGCCCCTCAAGGGCAAACGCGCCGACGGCGCCGACGGCGTGCGTATCGCCGCCTACGTCTCGGGCGTGCCCGAGCTGTCGCGCGGCGCCATCCTGCTGGGCGAGCAGCTGCTACACACCACCGGCAAGGTGGAAGGCCAGGTGCTGCAGCCCGGCCAGACCATGACCGGCTATTTCCGTTTCGACATCCGCGCGCGCACCCGCTACCTCAACGTGCTCATCCTGCAGCTGCAGACCTTCGGCCTCGGCGAATGCGACAACACCAACAACACCACGCACCTCCTTTTGCCGTAAGGCAAACCAGCGGCACACCAGTGGGCCTCGTCTGCGCGTTTTACCTTTGCTCCCCTTCCGGGAAAAAAAGGATGCATGAAAGTTACGGGATGCTCATTCGTGCGCAACGCCATCAAGTACGACTACCCCGTCGTGGAGTCGCTGCGCAGCCTGCTGCCGCTGTGCGACGAGGTGGTGGTGGCCGTGGGCCAAAGTGAAGACGACACGCGCGCCCTGGTGGCCTCCCTCGCGCCCGACAAGATCCGCATCATCGACACCGTCTGGGACGACACCTTGCGCGAGGGCGGCCGCGTGCTGGCCGAAGAGACCAACAAGGCCCTGCGCGCCGTGGCCCCCGACACCGACTGGGTCTTTTACCTGCAGGCCGACGAGGTGGTGCACGAAGACGACTACGACGCCATCCGCCAGGCCATGGCCCGCTACAAGGACGACCGCCGCGTGGAAGGGCTGCTGTTCGACTACCTGCACTTCTACGGCTCGTACGACTACGTGGGTGCCTCCCCGCGCTGGTACCGGCGCGAGGTGCGCATCGTGCGCAACGACCCTGACATCTTCAGTTATCGCGATGCGCAGGGCTTCCGCAAGCGCCCCAATCGCAAGCTGCGCGTGCGCCCCGCCAACGCCCGCATCTTCCACTACGGCTGGGTGAAAGACCCGGTGGCCATGCAGCGCAAGCAGGTGGATTTCAACAAGCTGTGGCACGACGACGAGTGGGTGGCCCGCCACGTGGTGCCGCGCGAGGCCTTCGACTATTCGCAGATCGACGCCCTGCGCCGCTTCGAGGGCACCCACCCGGCCGTCATGCACGAGCGCATCCGCCGCAAGAACTGGACCTTCGACTTCGACCCCACACGCGAAAACCTCAGCCTGAAGGAACGCCTGCGCCTGACCGTCGAGCGGCTCACCGGCTGGCGCCCGGGCGAATACCGAAACTACGTACTGCTGAAATGAGCGACACGCACCATACCGCCCCTGCCTGGCCCATCGTGCGCCGCAGCCCGATGGCCCTCTGGATCCACTTCCTGCTCGCCCTGTGGATCGTGTCGATGGTGACCTCCATGGAGTTCGTGCTGTCGCAGGCCATGATTTTCCTTGCAGCCACGGTGGTATTTCGCTTTCGCAAAACGGCGGGGCGCTGGCGCGTGGCGCTGCGCCCCGTGTGGCCGCTGTGGAAAGCGCGCCTCGGCACCCATCCCGTCTGGCTGGCGCCGGCGGTGGTATTTCTGCTGGTGCTGGTGAGCGGCCTGTGGTCGTCCGACTGGGCCTACTGGCTCGAGCGCCTGCGCATCAAGTCGGCCTTCGTGGTGCTGCCCTTCGTCTTTGCCGCGCTGCCCGACTGGCGCAGGGAAGACCTGCTGACGGTCTTTTACGTGCTGCTGAGTACGGTGGCGCTGGCGGCCCTGTGGGTGTTGTTCCACTACTGGACCAGCTACGAAGACGTGCTCACGGGCCTGAGCCGCGGCCAGCACATGCCCACGCCTTCCAACCACATCCGCTTCAGCCTCACGGTGGCGCTGGCCATCCTGGGCGGCATCGTGCTGTGGCAGCAGCGCTTTCACCTGTGGAAGCGGCAGGAACGCGGGCTCGTGTTTGGGCTTACGGCCTTTCTTTTCATTTTCATCCACGTGCTCTCGGTGCGCAGCGGCATCGTGGCCCTGTATGCCGGTCTGTTCGCCGGCGCGATGGTGTGGTCGTGGCAGCGGCGCCGCTGGTGGCCCCTGATCGTAGCCAGCGCCCTCATCACGCTGGCGCCCATGGCGGCCTACCGGCTGCTGCCCAGCTTCAAGCAGCGCCTCGACTATGCCCGCTGGGACTGGAAGCAGTTTCGCGAAGGCAAAGGCAGCCAGTACTCCGACTCGGAGCGGCTGGCGTCGCTCCGGGCCGGCTGGGCCGTGTGGCAGGACCACTTCTGGCTGGGCGTGGGCGCCGGCGACGTGCGCCGCGAAGTCACGCAGCAGTATGCGCGGCTCTACCCCGATGGCCATTTCACGCCCAAGCTGCCCCACAACCAGTTCCTCACCATAGCAGCAGGCACGGGGCTGCTGGGCCTGCTGGCGTTCTTCTTCGCTTTCTGGTGGCCGGCATTTGCCTGCCGGCTGCGGCAAGTGTGGTGGCCGCCGTGGTGGTGGGCCTTCCACGTCGCCATATTCACTTCCTTTTTGGTGGAAAACACATTCGAAAGCAACTACGGCCTGTCCCTCTACCTGCTCCTGCTGCTGCCCGCCATGCGCTACGCCTGTGCGGCGCCGCCGGAGGATGAGGGGCAGCG
>CAYNYN010000123.1:0-9667 GCA_964401445.1 uncultured Saprospiraceae bacterium
ATCCTCGATTCCTCTCCTTTCTCAATAGCTCAACAGTTGGTCGTTCTGGAACTGGCCCTGCAGATATTGCTGCACGATGCCCACGCCCATTTCGGCGTATTGGGTCACCAGTTGGGGCTGTCGGGGCAGCTGCACCTGCCACACCTCGCGTTTGTTCACCTGGATGAGGATGAACGAGCTGCCTCCGGGTGCCGGCTTTTCCGTGATGGTGATGAAAAAGCCATGGACCCCTTCGGGCGCTTCCCATGCCTTGAAAAAGTCGGCATAGAACTTTCGGCCCAGGGGTGAGCGCGTGCGGTCGAAGACGAGCCCGTCGATCTCGCCGGCTTCCTGCTCGGCGTTGTAGCCCGACGGCGGTGGGGGGGCTTTGGGCACCACGGGCCAGGGCTGTGCTTGTCCTTCCGGATAATGGATGACTGCAAGAAGTGCGCCATCGAGGAAGACCTCGAACTGGTACCACCAGGGCAGGTCGTCGTCGAGCGACAGCCAGGTCTGCGCCAGCAGCGTCTCGACCTGGGGGTTGACCTGCACGGGGCCGCCCTCGTACACCGATGCTTCTTCGCCGGCCTGCTGCATGGTGAGCTTCCAGGTCACCACGAGGGGCTGGGCCGCATCGTGCCACATCCACGCCTTGAGCCAGCCCGTCTCCTCTTCGGCCTCCGTGTCGAACCACACGCGGGCCGTCTGGGCCGGAGCCGGAAAGGAGACGAGCAGCACGAACCAGGTAGCCAGCCAACGCATGTGTGGTTTTGTTCAATGAAGATGCCAGAATCGGCGTTCGGCACGTCCGTGCCTTGCCGACCCCGAAAAATCACGGATCTTTAAGCCCCTTTGGTGAACGAAAAGCAGGAATTGTGACCCGAAAAGAGAAAGCATTGGCCATTGCCCGCATCCTCGACGAGCTGTATCCGGAGGTGCCTATTCCCCTGAAACACAAGGACCCTTATACGCTGCTCGTGGCCGTGTTGCTCTCGGCCCAGTGTACTGACAAACGTGTCAATGAGATCACGCCCCGCCTTTTTGCGAAAGCAGACAATCCGTTCGACATGTGTCGCATGCCGGTCGAAGAGATCGAGGACATCATCCGGCCGTGTGGGCTGGCGCCGCGCAAGGCCAGGGCCATCAAGGAGCTGTCGTGCATCCTGGTGGAAAAATACGGGGGTGAGGTGCCGGCCAGCTTCGAAGCGCTGGAAGCCCTGCCCGGCGTGGGCCACAAGACGGCATCGGTGGTCATGTCGCAGGCGTTCGGCGTGCCGGCATTCCCGGTCGATACCCACATCCACCGGCTGGCCTGGCGATGGGGGCTGAGCGACGGCAAGAACGTGCGCAAAACCGAGGAAGACCTCAAAAAGTTATTCCCCAAAGAGATGTGGAACAAGCTGCACCTGCAGATCATTTATTTCGGCAGGGAATATTGCCCGGCACGGGGGCACGATCCCCACGCCTGCCCCATTTGCAGCAAGTTTGGCCGACCGGAAGTGTTTGCGGAAGCGGCAGGGGGGAAGAAATCGAAGAAGTAACTTGCATGGATTTTGTTCGTATAAACGACTGCAGGATTTTGAGGGAGGATCCTGAGCCCGTGATTTTCCCGTACTTTTGAAGTGTGTTTTGAATGTGAACCTTGCCTGCCGACGAACGATTCCCATTGGCCGACTACCTTTTGGCTTTCGCCAAAAGACAGGAAAAAACCGAAAAAAACACCGTGCAATGGCTGCCGCTCTGGTGGCTGAGGCCAATTCGACCCGATGAATATCTGCCGAAAAGATGCATCATGCGACAAGGGGCGGCCGTGGTGGCTGCTGGCGTGGATATGGCTGATGCTGGGGGGCGCAGTTGTGCCGGCCATGGCTCAGGGTGGCGGATTGAGTTGTGTCGGGGGACTCAATCTGTCGGTGGACGAGTCTTGTGAGGTATGGCTCACCCCCGAGCTCCTGCTCACCACCGCTGTGTCCGATCCTTCCGACTTTGCCATCCAGATACAGGCGGCCGACGGCACGCCGGTGCCCAACCCGATCAGCACGCCCTGGCTGGATCAGCCGCTGACCGTGACCGTGACGCAACTGTCCTCGGGGAATGCTTGCTGGACGACGGTGACGGCACACGACGCCCTCAAGCCGACGCTGGTGGCGTGCCCTGCCCTCGAGGTGGCCTGCGACGTGGTGCCCGACACCCTGCCGTTTCCCCAGGCCGTTGACAATTGTGACGGCGAGCCCGCGGTGACGCTGGAGCTCATCCAGACCCTGCAGCCCGACATCTGTGCCGGCACGGTCGAGTTGGTGCGGGTGTTTTCGGCTACCGACTTCTCGGGCAACGTGTCGGACACCTGCCAGCAACTGATCCGCGTGCTCTATCCGCCCCTGCCCGTCTTCCCTGCCGATGTCAGCTGGACGTGTGAAACGTATCAGGCCGATCCTCAGGTGGTGGCGCCCGCCGCCTCGGGCGAGGTGCAGGTGCATGCAGGGGGCTATTGCCCCTATACGGTGAGCTGGTCGGACGAAACGATCGCCCAGTGTGGCAACACCTTCCGCATCCTGCGCACGTGGACGGTCATGGACTGGTGCAGCGGCCAGGTGATCACTTCCGGGCAGAACGGCACCGACAACACGCAGCTGATCAAGATCGTCGACAACACCCCGCCCCAGATCACGCCCCCCGCGTTCGAGCTGGTGGCCGACCAGCAAGGTGCCAATGGCTGCGTGTCGCAGGGCTTCGTGCCGCCGGCGGTGGTGACCGACTGCCAGCAGGGGGTGAGCATTCAGGTATTCACGCCCGTGGGCGAGCTGATCTATGCCAATGGCGTGGATGGCAGTGCCGGCGGGCAGGTGCCGCCACCCGGCCTGCCGCTGGGGACGCATCCCATCACCTGGCTGGCCATCGATGCGTGTGGCAACGTGGCCGCACAGACGGTCGAAGTGGAGGTGCACGACCTGACGCCGCCCGTGGCCGTATGCGATGCCGTGACCGAAGTGACGCTGTCGCAGGACGGCACGGCACACGTGCCCGCTGCCGCTTTCGACGACGGCAGCCATGACGACTGCTGTATCGACCACTTCGAGGCCCGACGCCTGACGGACGCCTGTGGCGATTCGAGCAGCGTGGCCTTCGGCCCCGACGTGGTTTTTTGCTGTGCCGATGCCACGGCCGGCATGCAGACCGTGGTCGTGCGCGTGTACGATTGTGACGGCAACTTCAACGACTGCATGGCCCTGGTCGAAGTGACCGACAAGATGCTGCCGGTAGTCCACAGCTGCCCGGCCGATACCACCATCACCTGCGACTACTACTTCGATGCCCTCGACGCACCCCTGCAGACGGGCGACCTGACCGTGCTGCTGCCCTTCGGCTTTCCCGACGTGGAAGACAACTGTCTTACCGGGGTGGCAGGAGCGACCTTCTCGGTCGATGTGGACAACTGTGGTGCCGGCACGATCGAGCGATCGTGGTACATCACCGATCCCAGCGGCAATGGGCCCGTGGTGTGTGCGCAGACCATCTACGTGGAGCACGTGTCCGACTTCGTGGTGGAGTTCCCTGCCGATTATGTGGGGCAGTGTGGCGACACCTTGCCCGATACGGGCGAACCCGTCATCATCGGCGCTTCCTGTGAGCTGGTGGCCGTGTCGTACGAAGACCAGCTCTTTACCGTGGTGCCCGACGCCTGCTTCAAGCTCGAACGCACCTGGACCGTCATCAACTGGTGCGTGGTGGGCGACGTGGTCGATGAAGAGACGCTCGAACAGCCGGAAAGCGTGCTGGGCATCGACCTGGACGGCGACGGCGACCTCGACGAGCGCACCTTCCAGGACAGTCGCACGCTGAGCGGCGTGCTGGACCAGGACCCCGACCCCGATCCCTGGGACGGCTTCATCACCTACCGGCAAATCATCAAACTCACCGACACGGTGGCGCCCCTCGTCGTTTGCCCGCCCGAGATGAACGTGTGCCTCTATGGCAACGACTGCGTGGACTCGATCATGATTCCCTTGCCGGATGTGGTCGAGTGCAGTCCAACGGTCAGCTTCGCCGTGACGTCAGAATGGGGCGACGGGCAGGGGCCGTGGTACGACGTGGGGCCGGGCGTCTATCCGGTCGTGTACGTCGTGTCGGACGGCTGCGGCAACAGCAGCGTGTGCGAGACGGTCATCCGCACGGCCGACTGCAAGCCGCCCACGCCGTATTGCCTCAATGGCCTGGTGGTGACCCTCGACAACAACCAGCACGCCGAAGCATGGGCCTGGTTTTTCAATGCCGGCAGCGTCGACAATTGTTCCGACCATCTGGTCTTTTCGTTCTCTGCCGACACCACCGATCAGTACGCCGAATTCGGGTGCGTGCACGAGGGGGCCGAGATCATCGAGATGTGGGTCACCGACGAGGCGGGCAACCAGGATTATTGCGAGACCATCCTGCTCATCCAGGACCCCAACGATTACTGTCCCGATGCCTTGCCTTCGCTGGCGGGGGCCATCCGCACCGAACAAGGTGCGTCGGTGGGGCAGGTGGTGGTCACGCTGAGCGGAGACACCCTGCTCCACGACACTACGGCGGTGGATGGGCAGTTTGCCTTTGACGGCCTCAGCCCCGGCGGCGATTACGTGCTCACGCCTTACCGCAGCGGCGACTGGACCAATGGCGTCACCACGCTCGACCTGGTGTTCATCACGCGCCACATCCTCGGCGACGATACCCTCGATACGCCCTACCAGCACATCGCAGCCGATGCCAACAACTCGCATTCCATCACTACCTTCGACGTGGTGCTGCTGCGCCAGCTGATCCTGGCCAAGATCGACTCGCTGCCCGGCAACACGTCGTGGCGCTTCGTGCCTGCAGCGTATGCCTTCGATCCCGACGACATGTGGAACTTCCCCGAATCGATCGTGGTGCAAAACCTGACCGAAAGCATCGACACGCTCGATTTCGTGGGCATCAAGGTGGGCGACATCAACCATACGGCCAACCCGGAGCTGGGCAGCGGCAGCGAGGTAGCCGACCGCCACGCCTTGCCGGTGTGTGCGCTCGTCGCTTCGGTCGAACCGGCAGGTGCCGACGAGGTGTGGCTTCACCTGCGGCTGGCCGGAACGGCGCCAGCAGTGAGCGCCCTCCAGTTCGCGCTCTCATTCGACCCTGCCGAATGGCAGTTCCTCGAGACGCTCGATGGCGTGATGCAAGAGGCGCACCTGGGGCTGCGCGATGCGGGCCGCGGGCTCGTGCGCGCCAGCTGGAACGGCACGCAGCCGCTGTGGCCCGATACGCGGCTCTTCTCCCTGCGCTTTCGCAAAAAGGCAGGTGGGAAAAGGCCGGCCTGTGCGCTGGCCGACCAGGTGATGGAAGGGCTGGCATGGGACGAAAGGCTGCAACCTCATGTGCTGGTGCTGGAAGAGGAAGTGCAGCCCGAACGGGCTACGGTGGTCATGCCGCCCGTACCCAATCCTTTTGCCGAACAGACGCGTTTCGGTTGTGTGCTGAGCGAGGCACGGAAGGTGTCGTGGCAGGTGCTCGACGGTCAGGGCCGCGTAGTGCGGGCCTTCGAGGGGCATTTGCCGGCAGGCCGGCACGAGTGGACGCTGGAGGCGCAGGAGCTGGAGGGCCCCGGCGTGTACGTGCTGGTGCTCACCACCGGTGCCGACGAGCTGTTTGTGCACAAACTCGCATTTTTGCGGTGACGCAACAAAAGACCTGACCCATGGAGATGGAACAGCTTCCAAACCCGCTTCCCCGGTTTTTCATCATCATCGGGCTGATCTTCCTGGTGATGGGCTTGTTGTTGTTCCTGTTGGAAGGGAAAATGGGATGGTTTGGCAGGCTGCCGGGCGACATCCGCATCGAGCGGCCCAACGTCCGGATCTATTTCCCGTTTACCACCATGCTGCTGTTGAGCGTGGTGCTGAGCATCGTGCTCAACCTCATCCGCAAGTTTTTCTCCTGAAAAACTCTGGCCGGCTTTTCTTGGAAAGCGTAACGCGTGACGACGTAACGCGTGACGACGTATCGACTTTTTTCAGTATACTCAGGAACCGATTCGCCCGATTGCATCGATTCGACCGGTTTTATCAGGCTTTGCGGTCACTCCTCACTCCCTCACTCTGTCACTCCGTCTCTCCTTCTGCTCAGCAACTGCACTTCTTCTTGATCAGCTCGATGAGGGTGGCGTGGGATTCCATCAGCTCTTGGGTCACTTCGTACAGCTTTTCGAATTCGCTGAGCATCAGGCGTGTTTCGTCGGGCAGGTCGTCCAGCGTCTTTTTCTTGTACTGGTAGTAGGTGTGCAATCCGGTGAGCACGGCCTGCAGTTCATTGGCCTTGGCTTCGAATTGCTCGATGGTCTCGCGCATTTCGCGCGTGAAGCGGTGCACCTCGGGTGAATGGCCGTTATGGGTGGGTTGTTGATTGCTCAGGTCGGTCCATACCAGTTGGCGCGGATCTACGCCGAACACTTCGGACAGCCGGAAGAGGTTGCAGACTTTTGGCTCGGCCGTCCCTTTCTCATATGAAGCAATGTTGCCGCGGTTGAGCCCTACCCGTGCGGCAAGGTCTTCCTGGCTCATTTTCATGGCTTTGCGCAAATGGCGCAGATTGCTGGCCAGAAAGTGTTGTTCCTTGCCATTTCGTCCGTTCGTTTCCATCTGATCCTTGTGTTTGACCGTTTCGACCGACAATTTTACCGATTTGTCGTAAAAAATTTTACCGGAACGCGTTTTGATGCCAATATGCCGGCACCAATGCAAACGCTGTTTGCGGGTGTTGGGTTCAAAATCGAGCGGATGTTGTTAATTTTTTCTTAAATTATTCAAAACTGATCTAAATAGTAAAATTTGTTGACACAAATTTCCGTTTGGATCGTACTTTTGTAAAAGGAAATTACAAAGCGATGCAACCATCCGGGCTTGGGCTGCATCATTGATTACGAACATTGCAAACCAAAAAACCTGGCTGTCATGGTAAAAGATATCTATAAGCTGCTCGAGGAAGTGGAACCCACGCTGCGCGCTTTTGCCCTCAAACTGACGGGCAACGAACAGGATGCCAACGACCTTTTTCAGGATACTGCCTATCGAATCATGTCCAACGCCGAAAAGTTCAAACCCAACACGAACTTCAAGGCGTGGGCAGTGACGATCATGCGCAATATTTTCATCAACAACTACCGCAAAAAGGTGCGCAGGGGCGTGATCCTCGATCAGACGCCCAACAACTACTACATCAACTCGGGCGATCGCGTCGTCGAGAACGATGCCGAGATGAACATCTCGTACCGCGATCTGCTCAAGCTGGTGAGCAAGCTGCCCGAAGACTTCAAGCGTCCGTTCTGGATGGCATACAAGGGCTACAAGTACGACGAGATTGCCGCGGAGCTGAACGCTCCGTTGGGCACCATCAAGAGCCGTATCTTCTTCGCGCGCCGCAAGCTGCGCAAGATGTACGAAGAGCAAAACCGCGTGCGCGCGTAACGCAAGAGACTAAAACCAATTGATTTTCAAGGGTCGGCATGTCTGTGTCGGCCCTTTTTCGTTTGGGCCGGCTCGGCGGCGTGCGCTTTGGGCGTTTTCGGCAGTGGCGCGTACCGGGGCGCCGACCGGCCATGGGGGCAACGGGTGTGCCAGACCATTTCCTTTTCGTATTTTGCGAAAGCAAGATACGAGGCCCCGCCGGCCAGCCCGGGTTGCAGGGCAGGACGAGCTGGCGGACGTTTTCCATCACTGAATGAACAGACTATGAGCACACATCGCGTGAAGCTGGGCAAACGCCTCTTGTCGCTCGTCAAGAGCCGGGAACTGGTAGGGCTTCGGCTCAGGGAAAAGGAACGCCTCGACGAGTTGGCCAGCGCGGTCGAGCTCACCGACATGGGCGGCTTCGATGTGGTGCGACTCAAGACCGAGGGCAAGGATACCGACGCGGCGCTCGACGAGGTGCGTCGGCGTGAGGAGGTGGAGGTGGGCACGCACGTGTATCACGTGGCGGGCAGCGACCGGCCGCTGGTGCCTACGGGTGAGCTTTTCATCATTTTCGCCGAAGGGGTAGGGGAGGAAGAACAACTGCTGGCGCTGGACGAGTTCCGGCTGGCGCTGGTGGAGCGGCGCGGGCCGCTGCGGCTCATTGCGCGCGTCACGGCCGAGTCGCCCAACCCCGTGAAGGTGGCGCAGCGCCTGCAGGCCACCTCGCTGGTGTTGCATGCCGAACCCGACATGGAGGCTCAGCCCGACGAATACGACTTTTCGCTGCCGCCCGATCCGCTCATCCCCTGGCAGTGGCCCCTGCGCAACACCGGCCTGCTGCCCGACAGCCCGCAGCGGGCCCGCCCCGGCGCCGATGCGCGCGTGGTGGATGCCTGGCAGCGGCTGGGGCATACCGGCAGCTCCGACATTACGATTGCCGTCATCGACACGGGCTTCGATCTGGCCCATCCCGACCTGCACGCCAAGGTGGTCAGGCCATGGAACCTGCGCACGCGCTCGCCGCACATCCCGCAGGGCGATCCCCGCTATGTCCACGGCACGCCGGTAGCCAGCATTGCCCTGGGCGCGCCCAACGGCGAAGGGATCGTGGGTGCGGCGCCCCAGGCGCGCTTCATGCCGGTGCATGGGCCGACGTTTGGCTTGCGTACGACCGAGGAGATGTTTCGCTACTGCGCCGATGAAGGTGCCGACATCATCGTCTGTAGCTGGGGCACCACCGATCCGGCATTTGCGCTCAGCCCCCTCAAGGAGGAGGCCATCGCCTATGCTGCCCGCAAGGGGCGCAAGGGCAAGGGCTGCATCATCCTTTTTGCCGTAGGCAACGAAAACCTCGAGTACATCAACTACTACGCCGCCCATCCCGACGTCATTGCCGTGGCTGCTTCTACCAGCAGCGATCGGCACGCGCCCTACTCGAACCGCGGGCGCGAGGTGTGGGTGTGCGCCCCTTCGAGTGGCGAGTGGCCGGTGCTGGCCGCGCGTGCGGCCTGGGACCAGGGCAATCCGCACATGGCGGGCGCCTTTCGGTACTACTACGATGGCATCTCGCGCGGCGAGCGCTACAAGCATTTTGGCGGCACCTCGGCGGCCTGCCCCCTCGTGGCGGGTGTCTGCGCACTCATCCTTTCGGCCAACCCCGATCTGACGGCCCGCGAGGTGAAGGAGATCTTGCGCGATACGGCCGACAAGATCGGCGACCCGTCGGAGTACTTCAACGGCCACTCGCCGCGCTATGGCTATGGGCGCGTCAATGCCGACCGGGCCGTGGCCGAGGCATTGCGCCGGCGCGACGCGGCAGCGCCTCAGCCCGAGCCTGCAACACCCCCTGCCGAGCCCGCCACGACGCCCGATGGCGGTGTGCTGAGCGCGAAGGGGCAGGGACTGTTCCGCTTTTCCGTGGCGGCCCAGCCGGCACAGGGATGGGCCGTACAGACGGGCGTGTTCGGCTCGTACGCCAATGTGCTGATCCAGGCGGCGCGCTTGCGCAAAATGTTCGACGTGGACGTGGTGGTGCACATCGCCGAGCTCAACGGCAAGACCGTGTACCGCATCATGGCCGGCCCGTTCACCAAAAAGAAAAAAGCGCTGCAGCTGCTGGAACGCATGCGGGCCCAGGGGGTGGATGGCCTGCTGCGCGACCTGTCCACGCTCGGCTGATGTGTTCAAACAAGAGTCTACTGCAATAAGTCGATAGACGATGGACGATAGAC
>CAYNYN010000124.1:0-5880 GCA_964401445.1 uncultured Saprospiraceae bacterium
CAGGCGCGCCAGGTGCCACACGTCCTCGAACGAGTTGTAGAGCGGCACGGGCGCCACGCGCACCACGTTGGGCTCGCGCCAGTCGCACACCACGCCATTTGCCGTAAGGTATTCGTACAGCTTGCGGCCCATGCTGCCGGTGGTGATGGAGAGCTGGCAGCCGCGCGCCTCGGGCTCGGCCGGCGTGATGATGCGGAAGCGGTCCTGCTCCTCGTTGAGGCGGTGGATGAGCCATTCGAGGTAGCCCGTCAGGCGCACGCTCTTGGCGCGCAGGCGCTCCATGCCCGCCTCCATGAAGATGTCGAGGCTGACCTTGTGGGGCGCCATGGCGAACACCTGGGCATTGCTCAGCTGCCAGCCGGCCGCGCCCCGCATGGGCCGGAAGCCCTTCTGCATCAGGAAGCGCACCGACTCGTCGTGGCCCCACCAGCCGGCGAAGCGCGGCAGGTCGGGACGGTCGGCCCAGCGCTCGTGCACGAACACGCCGCTCGGCCCGCCCGGGCCCGAGTTGAGGTACTTGTAGCTGCACCACACCGCGAAGTCGACGTTCCAGTCGTGCAGGCGCAGCAGCACGTTGCCCGCCGCATGCGCCAGGTCGAAACCGGCATGGGCGCCGGCGCGGTGGGCCGCCTCGGTGATGGCCTCGAGCTCGAAAAACTGGCCCGTGTAGTAGTTGACGCCGCCGAAGAGCACGAGCGCCAGCTCGTCGGCGTGCTGCTCGATGGCCGCCACGATGTCTTCGGTGCGCAGCGTCTCCTCGCCCGGCCGCGGCGCCACTTCGACGATGGCGTCCTCGGGCTGGTAGCCGTGCCAGCGCACCTGGCTCTCCACGGCGTACTGGTCGGAAGGAAAGGCGCCGGCTTCCATGAGCACCTTGTAGCGTTTGCCGGAAGGCCGGTAGAAGCTGACCATCATCAGGTGCAGGTTGGTGGTCAGCGTGTTCATCACGACCACCTCTTCGGGCTGCGCGCCCACGATGGCCGCGCTCTGCTCCTGCAAAAACTTGTGGTAGTGAAACCAGGGCATCTCGCCTTCGAAATGGCCCTCGACGCCGTAGCGCCGCCAGTGCTCCACCTCGCGCATCAGCGCCTCGGCCACGCCCCTGGGCTGCAGACCCAGCGAGTTGCCGCAGAAGTAGTACACGTCCTTGCCGTCGTGCTGGGGGAAGTAGAAGCGCGCGCGGAAGTCGCGCAGTTCGTCCTGTTGGTCCTGTGCTTTCGCAAAATCGAGTGTCGCTTCGTACTGCATGCGTCGGTTGTTTTCGAAACGTGCGTGGGCCCTACCGCTCGATGCGGCCGGGCAGGATGAACTGGTATTGCCTGCGCCAGACGTGGCGATGCAGCCAGCGATCGAGGCGGCGCATGGCCAGGAACAGGCTCCAGATGAACTTGTCCTCGCGGTAATAATCGGCAATTTCTTTTTCGGTCAGGCCCTGCCCCGTGCGCTCGTTGATGAGCTGCACGCACAGCGGGATCAGCTCCGGATGCTTTTCCTTATAGAGGTTGGCCACCAGATCGACGTAGACGGCGTGCGCGTCGTAGTAGCGGTTCATCACGTCGTCGAGGAAGAAGGCGCGGATGATGGCCCGCGCAAAGCCGGGCGCGCTGGCGAGCAGCAGCTCCGGGTCGAGCTGCTCCACCCCATCGATGCGGAAGAGCGGCGTGGACGTGTCGAGGTACAGCAGTCGGCCCTCGTCGGGCTGCCACGCCCAGTTCGAGAGCTGCGCATCGAGCGCCAGGCGGTAGCGGTCCTGACGCGCGTTGAAGGCCCACACCCCTTCGATGGCCTCCACCACGGCCAGCAGCATGCGCCGCAGGCCTGCCTCGTCGAGGCGGTCGAGCTGGCGGTTGCCGATGGTATCGAGGTCCAGCTTTTCCTGCAGGAAATAGAGCACCACCAGTCCGTCGCGGCCGTCCACGATGACGGCCTCGTCGGCGGGCAGCGCGAGGCCGGCCTCCTGCAGCAGGCGGCAATAGGTGCGGTACTTGTCCAGATAGTCGGCTGCCTGGGCGTGCGTCCGGAACAGCGGCATGCGCTTGAGCACCACGCCGGGCATGGCCTCCAGCTCGATGATGCACGAGATCTCGCCGAAGCCCAGCAGGCGCGCCGGGATGCCCGAGGCTTCCACGTCGAGCGGGTCGAGCTGCTGCTCGAAGGCCTGGATAAGAGCTTTGTCTACCTGCAGTTGCATTGCCTTCAGCTTTTGTCCTTTCGGAAAATGCGGCCCACGCGCGCGCGCAGCTTCAGCAGGGGCCGAAGGCGGCGTGCCTGCCGCAGGGCGCGGTCCAGCCGCGGGAATATCTCGTCGAGGTGGTGCGGCTCGATGATGAGCGGCGGCAGGAACTGACACACGCGCGTGTCGTTGTTGGCGTAGACCATGAGCAGGTCGTTGTCGTAGGCCGTCTTGGTCAGCAGCGGCCCGCAGTATTCGTCCACCATCTCGAGGCCCATCATGAGCCCTTTTTGGCGAAAGCCGGTCAGAAAGCCGGCATGGCGCTCCAGCAGCCCGGCCATGCGCTCGGCGATGAGTGCCGCCATGTGGTTGACGTGCTCGAGGAAGGCCGGGTCGGCCGTCAGCTCCAGCACCTTTTGCATGACCACGCAGCCCGGCTCGGCCCCGCCGAAGGTGGACACGTGGATGAACGGGTCGGGATGGAACACGCGCTCCAGCGGGCGCCGCAGCACGGTGGCCGTGACGGGATAGATGCCGCCCGACAGGCCCTTGCCCAGCACCACCATGTCGGGCAGGATGTCGTAGTGCTGGAAGGCCCAGAGCTTGCCCGTGCGGCCCAGGCCGGCCTGCACCTCGTCGAGGATGAGCAGGGCGCCGCGCGCATCGCAGAGCCGACGCACAGACTGCAGGTACGCGGCCGAGGGCACGGGCATGCCCAGCGTGGCGGGGATGGTCTCGAGGATGACGGCGGCCGTGTCGTCGTCCATGGCGGCCGCCAGCGCGTCGCTGTCGTGGAATGGCACCTGCACGAAACCGGGCAGCGGCGGCCCGAATGGCTGGCGATACTTTTCGTCGCCGGTGGCCAGCGCATAGCCCGTGTGGCCGTGGTAGCCGCCCCTGGCGGAAATGATCTTCTGTCGGCCGGTATAGCCGCGCGCCACCTTGATGGCCAGATCGACCGCCTCGCCCCCGCTCACGCCGAACACCACGTAGTCCAGATCGCCGGGCATGAGCGCAGCCAGCTGGCGGGCGGCACGCGCCCGCTCGGCGCTGAGGAGGTGGTGATTGCCGATGTCGTAGTGGGCCAGCGCCTCGTGCAGCGCCGCCCGGATGAGGGGATGCCGATGCCCCAGGTTGAAGACCCCGCCGTTGCAGTGCAGGTTGATGAGCCGCTTCTTGCCCTCGAGGTCCCACAGGTAGATGCCCTCGCGCCGCCCCATGACGAAGTCCATGCCGTAGCGCTCGAAAAAGGCCACCTTGCCGGACGAGACGTGCTCCCGGAAGTCGCGCAGCACTTGTTCCTTTTCGTTCATCAACGGGAAGATGTGGGTTTGTGGAAGGGGTTCCTGCAAAAATGGTTGAGGGTTGAGGGTTGAGCGTTGAGGGTGCAGGGGCGTGGGGTTTTGCCGCAGCCTCCCGAAACCGCCTGTTCCCGATGATGGGGCCAGGCCAACTTGTCGGGCACGCAGCGCTTTTCTTCACGACCCGGCCCAACCGTCACCGTGCGTCACGCCATTTCCTGAATGGCCTTCATCTTGGCGCTCTTGCCCCAGTTGGCGCGCTCTTCCTCCGTCCACAGGTCGGGATAGAACATGACGAGCTGCATCTTGGGCGGCAGATACTTCTGCCAGTTGGTGCCGCCGGTGGCGGCAATGGCCTGCGGCTTGCGGTCGAGGTAGCGCACGGCCGAGCGGTAGTGCATCAGGGGCCAGCGCACGTTGACGTTGAGGTCGTGCTCGCGCATCAGGCGCACGATGTCCTTGTCCTTGCGCGCCTCTTCGGGCAGCTTCAGGTAGAGCTGCCAGAGGTTGCGGTCCTTCATGCGCCGGGCCAGCCGCACGAACTCTTCGCCGTACTTTTCTTCGAACTGGCGCAGCGTGAGCGTTTTTTTGCCAGTGGCCAGCTCTGTGGCACCCGAGCGCCAGTACAGCACCTCGTACACCTGCTCGGGCGGCGTGTCCGGCCCCAGCGCGTCGCGCTTGCTGTGATGCGCCAGCCGGTAAAAGTCGGTGCTCATGATCTCGATGATGCGGTATTGCGCCGACTGGAAGCCGCTGGCCGGCAGCAGGCTCATGCGAAACTTCAGAAACTCCTCCTTGTCCATGCCATCGACCATGATGTCGTAGGAGTTGGTCAGGTGCCGGAAATAGCGGTCCAGCCGCTCGAGCTGGCGTTTGAACAGGGCCGCGTCGGGCGCCTCCGCGCGCTCGGCCAGCAGCTCGATGGCATCGATGCACAGACGGAAGTACAGCTCCGTGATCTGGTGGTACATGATGAAGATGCGCTCGTCGGGGAAGGGCGTGCGCGTATTCTGCAGGCTGAGCAGCGTGTCGAGGTGGATGTAATCCCAGTAGGTGAGGTAATCGGCGTAGAGCAACCCTTCGATGTAGCTGAGCAGGTCCTGCCCCATAGCCGCGTACTTCTGCTCCAGCTTCTCCAGCCGGTCGAGCAATTCGTGCGTCAGTTGCATGGCTTCCGATGGTTAGGAGGTGAAAAAATCGCACGGTTCTTGGGGCACCTAAAGATAGAAAATGCAGTTTTTCCCCTGCTTTCGCAAAAAACGACCCGCCGAATAAACGCTGCCGCGCCGCTGGCATCCAATGGTTTGCCTCCTGCATTTTTTCACCCAAAAAAGAATGCCTATGCGACATTTGGCTACCCTGCTGACACTCTCGGCCGCGCTGCTGACCACGGCGCCTGCGCAGGCCCAGCCCGAACACTCCTTCTTCGTCATCCATTGCGATCCGGGCTATGCCCACCTGTGGCCCAAACTGCAACAAATGGTGCAGTACGCCAGCGCCCACGACGTGCCGCTCACCCTCGAGCTGTCGCCACAATGGGTGGAAGCCATCCTCGCCGACCCGGCGCGCATCGACACCATCCGCGCCTGGCAGGCCTGGGGCCACGAGATCGCGGCCCATCATCACGGCATCTACCACTGCTTCTGGGACAGCCTGACCAACTACCCCATCGACACCATCTGGGCCATCCGCAACGACACGAGCTGGGTGCCGGCCAGTTGCGCGCCCGGCGCCTACCAGGGCACCCTCGACGCCTTCTACGCCAACCTCGACGCCCTGGCCGGCGACTCGCTGCTGCTCACCTGGGGCTCCAGCGACGAGCATCCCGAGGTGGACCTCTACCCCAACGTGCCCTACCGCACCGACGGCTCCCGCTACGATCCCGAACGGGCCTTCTCCAACCCCTACGTCGTCACCCACGGCCCCTGGACCGCCGGCGACCAGACGTGGGGCCCCTACACCACCTGCCAGATCGACTACTTCTTTATCGACAAGCCCGGCAAGGTCAATGCCGTGAAAAACCTCTACCTCGACACCGATTTCTCCAGCAACTACTCGGTGGTGGGCGTGGTCACGCACGTGTTCAACTTCTCCGGCTCGCCCAACTACTTCTACCAGTGGATCGACTTCATCTCGGGAAAGGGATGCAAGACCGTCCGCCAGATCCTGCGCCAGGCCGATTGCGGGCAGACGACGGCCACTCATGCGCTTTCGCAAAATGCCGCCCTGCGCCTCTGGCCCAACCCCGCCACCGATTACGTCACCCTCGAATGGCAGGGCACGGCCGACCTGACGATCAGCGATCTGACCGGCCGCATCGTGTATCAGCGCCCGGCCCTGACAGACCGAACGACCATCGCCGTGCACGACTGGCCCGCCGGCGTGTACGTGGCAGCATTGCGTTCG